>NZ_JBIWNL010000004.1:321264-438929 GCF_044767225.1 Kitasatospora sp. NPDC101447 | reverse complement strand
GGCGCCGACACCCCCGTCATCACCCTCGACGCCCGCCGCCGCGACAGCGCCAAGAGCGCCCTCATCACCCTCGTCGAACACGCCCTGCTCGCCCGACTGCGGTGACCCAGGCACGGGTGGCCCGCCGGACTCCACGCGGAGTCCGGCGGGCCACTGGCACGTCGCGGGCCGGCTACTCGGTGGGCTCCAGGCCGGCGCGGACCAGACCGTAGGTGTACGCGTCCTCCAGCGCCAGCCAGGAGGCGGCGACCACGTTGTCGGCGACGCCGACGGTGGACCAGGTGGACGTGCCGTCGGTGGACTCGATCAGCACCCGGGTCTTGGACCCGGTGCCGTGCTGCCCCTCCAGGATGCGGACCTTGTAGTCCACCAGCTCGAAGGTGGCCAGCGGCGGGTAGATGCCCTCCAGCGCGGTGCGCAGCGCCTGGTCCAGCGCGTTGACCGGGCCGTTGCCCTCGCCGACGGCGATCCGGCGCTCGCCCTTCGCCCAGAGCTTGACGGTCGCCTCGTTGCCGGAGATCCCGTTCGGGCCCTGCTCGCTGATGGTCCGCCAGGACTCCAGGGTGTAGAAGCGGTCCCGGCTGCCGCGCACCTCGTCGCGCAGCAGCAGCTCGAAGGAGGCGTCGGCCGACTCGTAGGTGTAGCCCAGGTTCTCCTGCTCCTTCACCTTGGCGACCACCCGGCCGGCCAGGTCCCGGTCGGTGGACAGGTCGTAGCCGAGTTCCTTGCCCTTGAGTTCGACGGAGGCCCGGCCGGCCATGTCGGAGACCAGCATCCGCATGGTGTTGCCGACCCGCTCGGGGTCGATGTGCTGGTACAGGTCCGGGTCGACCTTGATCGCGGAGGCGTGCAGGCCCGCCTTGTGGGCGAAGGCCGAGTAGCCGACGTACGGCTGGTGGGTGGAGGGGGTCAGGTTGACCAGTTCGGCGATCGCGTGCGAGATCCGGGTCATCTCGGCCAGCCGGCCCTCGGGCAGCACCCGGCGGTCGTACTTGATCTCCAGCGCGCCTACCACCGGGAACAGGTTGGCGTTGCCGACCCGCTCGCCGTAGCCGTTGGCGGTGCACTGGACGTGGGTCGCCCCGGCGTCCACGGCGGCCAGGGTGTTGGCCACCGCGCAGCCGGTGTCGTCCTGGGCGTGGATCCCGAGCCGGGCGCCCGTCCGGGCCAGGACGTCGGCGACGGTGTCCCGGACGCCGGCGGGCAGCATCCCTCCGTTGGTGTCGCACAGCACCACCACGTCCGCCCCGGCCTCGTGCGCGGTGCGGACCACGGCGAGGGCGTACTCCCGGTTCGCCCGGTAGCCGTCGAAGAAGTGCTCGCAGTCGATGAACACCCGGCGGCCCCGGGCGCGCAGGAACTCGACGCTGTCCCGGATCATCTCCAGGTTCTCGTCCAGGGTGGTGCGCAGCGCCAGCTCCACGTGCCGGTCGTGCGACTTGGCGACCAGGGTGATCACCGGGGCGCCGGAGTTGACCAGCGCGGCCAGCTGCGGGTCGTCCGCGGCCCGGCCGCCGGCCCTGCGGGTGGCGCCGAAGGCGACCAGCTGCGCGTTCCGCAGCTCCAGCTCGGCGGCGGCGCGGGCGAAGAACTCGGTGTCGCGCGGGTTGGCCCCGGGCCAGCCGCCCTCGATGAAGCCGACCCCGAACTCGTCCAGGTGCCGGGCGATGGCCAGCTTGTCCGCCACCGTCAGGTTGATGCCCTCACGCTGGGCGCCGTCGCGCAGCGTGGTGTCGAACACGTGGAAACTGTCGTCGGTACGGCTGACCTCGGTCATGACCCCTGGTTCTCCGTTCGGGGAGGTTCGTACTGCTCCGGCCGGTCTTCTGGTCCCGGCTCCACTGTCCAGGATCTCGCGCGCGGGCCCGGTGTCCCCGAGCCCTTCGTGGGGGCTCTCGGCCGGTCCGGGTGGCTGCTCGTCGGGGCCTCGCCCCAAAAGCAAAAGACCCCTCGCGGGTGCGAGAGGTCTGCGCGCGGGTCTGGACGCTCGTGGTCGCTCCGCATCGGGTCCTGCGGGAGCGGTCACTGCGGACCGGCGCGCCTGCTGCCAATAATCGGCGAAAGCGAGGACACGTCGGCAGTCTGGCACAGCCCCCGGGATCCGGCCCGCCCGTCTCGCGATGCGGAACGTGGCGGGCCGGAGCCGGTACGGGTGCGGATGCGGTGCCGATGCGGGCGCCCGCGGATCAGACGATCTTGTGCAGCCAGTTGTGGGTGTCGGGGGTCTGGCCGCCCTGGATCGACAGCAGCGCCTTGCGCAGCTCCATGGTGATCGGGCCGGGCTCGCCGGTGCCCACGGTCCAGTCGGCGGCGGCGGACTTCACCGATCCGACCGGGGTGATGACGGCGGCGGTGCCGCAGGCGAAGACCTCGGTGAGGGTGCCGTCGGCGTTGGCCTGCTGCCACTCGTCGGTGGAGATCTTCCGCTCCTCGACGGCGTAGCCGAGGTCGGAGGCGAGCTGGAGCAGCGAGTCGCGGGTGATGCCGGGCAGCAGCGCGCCGGACAGCTCCGGGGTGACGATCTTCGCGTCCTCGCCCTCGCCGAAGACGAAGTACAGGTTCATGCCGCCCATCTCCTCGACCCACCGGTGCTCGGCGGCGTCGAGCCAGACGACCTGGTCGCAGCCCTTCTCGGCGGCCTGGGCCTGGGCGACCAGCGAGGCGGCGTAGTTGCCCGCGCACTTGGCGGCGCCGGTGCCCCCGGGCGCGGCCCGGACGTACTCCTTGGACAGCCAGACCGAGACCGGCTTGATTCCGCCCTGGAAGTAGGCGCCGGCCGGCGAGGCGATGATCATGAAGAGGTAGGAGTTGGCCGGGCGGACACCCAGGCCGACCTCGGTGGCGAACATGAACGGACGCAGGTAGAGGCTCTGCTCCGGCTCGTTCGGGACCCACTCCTGCTCCTGCTGGACCAGCAGCTCCACGGCCTCGACGAAGGTCTCGACCGGCAGCTCCGGCATGGCCAGGCGGCGGGCCGAGGCCTGGAAGCGGGCGGCGTTGGCCTCCGGGCGGAAGGTCGCGATGGAGCCGTCGGCCTGGCGGTAGGCCTTCAGGCCCTCGAAGATCGCCTGGCCGTAGTGCAGGGTCATGTTCGCCGGGTCGATCTCCAGCGGCGCGTACGGCGCCAGCTGGGCGTCGTGCCAGCCCACGCCCTCGGTCCAGCGGATGGTGACCATGTGGTCGGTGAAGACGCGGCCGAAGCCGGGGTTGGTCAGCCGGGCCTCGCGCTCCGCTGCGGGCAGCGGGTGGGCGGAGGGCTTGAGGTCGAACGTGATGGGCGCCTGGGTGGGCGTGCTCATGGCTGTTTCCTTCACCGTGGGGTTGGTCCGGGCCGCCACCGCTGCAGGGACGTTTCGGCGATCGAACGCCGGAACGAGCGCACAACGGCACGGCCCACTGTCGATACTCGCATCCAGAGGGCCGTGCCGAACAGCCACCGGCTCCTATCAGAGCCGCGAGCTGCGGTTATGCGGTCCGGCCCACCTGGCCGGAAACCTTTTGTCGGTCCGGCTCGTCAGCCGCCCGATACTCGACCGGCGAGCGCGTCGCCGACCTGGGAGGTGCTGCGGGTGCCGGAGCGCTCGGCCAGGTCCGCCGCGACGGCGGCCTCGACCGCAGCGGCCTCGGCGGCGAAGCCGAGGTGCTCCAGCAGCATGGCGACCGACAGCACGGTGGCGGTCGGGTCGGCCTTGCCCTGGCCGGCGATGTCCGGCGCCGAGCCGTGCACCGGCTCGAACATGGACGGGAACTCACCGCTCGGGTTGATGTTGCCGCTCGCCGCCAGGCCGATCCCGCCGGTGACGGCGGCCGCGAGGTCGGTCAGGATGTCGCCGAACAGGTTGTCGGTGACGATCACGTCGAAGCGCTCGGGCTGGGTGACGAAGAAGATCGTCGCCGCGTCGACGTGCAGGTAGTCGGTGGTGACCTCGGGGAACTCCTTGCCGACCTCGGCGAAGATCCGCGTCCACAGGTGCCCGGCGTGCACCAGCACGTTGTTCTTGTGCACCAGGGTGAGCTTCTTGCGCGGCCGCGCCTGCGCCCGGCGGTAGGCGTCGCGCACCACGCGCTCGATGCCGTACGCCGTGTTCAGGCTGACCTCGGTGGCCACCTCCTGCGGCGTCCCGGTGCGCAGCGTGCCGCCGTTGCCGACGTACGGGCCCTCGGTGCCCTCGCGGACGACCACGAAGTCGATGTCGGGCTCGCCGGCCAGCGGGGACCGCACCCCGGGGAAGAGGCGACCCGGACGCAGGTTGATGTGGTGGTCGAAGGCGAACCGCAGCTTGAGCAGCAGCCCGCGCTCCAGCACGCCCGACGGCACACTCGGGTCGCCGATGGCACCCAGCAGGATCGCGTCGTGCGACTTCAGCTCCGCCAGCACGTCGTCCGGCAGCGTCTCCCCCGTCCGGTGGTAGCGCCGGGCCCCGAGGTCGTACTCGGTGGTCTCCAGCTTCACATCGGCGGGAAGCACGGCACCCAGGACCTTGAGGCCTTCGGCCACCACTTCCTGACCGATGCCGTCACCCGGGACAACTGCGAGACGAATGGTGCGAGACATGCTCGGACCCTACTCCGCCGTCCCAGGGGCTGACACCTGGCGTCCACCATCCGGACGCACAGGAGTGGCGGCACCGGGTCGATGTCTGCTGCCACGGCGACACCTTCACAGGCCGGCAGAGCCGGTGCCACTTCATCACTCCTTCGACGGAGCGCGTACGTCGTGGCTCGCGCTGGAGGCGCGCTTAGGGTGGCGAGGTCCGGGGTCACTGGCAGAACGGGGCGCGTGGGTGCAGGGCGAGCGGCGGCGGGAGGTGCTGGTCAGCGGGGGTGCGGCCGCCCTGGCGATGGGCGGGTACGCGCTGGCACTGGGGCTGCGCGGGCGGTGGCCGGCCGGGGCGGAGGAGGTCGCGGTGCCGTACCACGCCCACCTGTGGGACCTGCTGCACGGGGAGGCCACCGGGGACGTGCTGTTCAACTGGAACAGCGGGTACGGCGTCCCGTTCCTGGCGGACTTCTTCGCCTACCTGATGAACCCGTTCTCCTGGTTCACCGCGTTTCTCCCTCGCGACCGGGGCGAGCTCGCCGTCCTGCTGGTCACCCTCGCCACCATCGGCCTCGGCACCGCCCTGATGGCCCGCCTGCTCGGCCGCCTCCATCCGGGCCCGCACTGGCTGCGGGCGTTCGCCGCCGTCGGGTACGGGCTGTGCGCCTGGGTGCTGGACGTCGGCGGGGCCGCGCCGATGTGGCTCTGGGGCCTGGTCTCGCTGCCGCTGCTCGGCCTCGCCGCCGACTGGTGCCTGCGCGAGCGGCGCTGGGTGGCCGGCACGCTCTGCGTCGCGCTGGCCTGGGCGGGCAACCTGTACACCGCCGCGCTGGCCACCCTGGCGGCCGGACTCCTGTTCGCCGTCCGCCTGTTCGCCACGTCACGGCCGTTGCGCCAACGGGTCCGGGCCACCGGCCGGGCGGTCACCATGGCCACGACCGGGGTGCTGCTCGCCTCCCCGGTGCTGTTCGTCGCGGTGCAGGCGGCGCAGCGCGCCCAGCCCGAGTCCCCGGTGGAGCCGCTCGGCCCGTCCGGCCTGGGCGGCCACCTCGCCCAGTTGCTGCCCGCCACCCACGGCGGGCGGGGGCTGCCGGACGTGGCGATCGGGCTGTTCGGGCTGCTGCTGGTGTGCGGGCTGCCCTTCAACCGGAGGGTGCGGCCGCGGGAGCGGGCGGCCTGGTGCGCGGCGCTGGTGCTGGTGGTGCTCGGCTTCGTCTGGACGCCGACCGTCCTGGTGTGGCACGGCCTGGCGATCCCGGCCGGTGGGCCGTACCGGGTCGCCTTCGTGCTCAGCGGGCTGCTGGTGCTGGCCGGTTGGGTGTCGCTGGCGCACCGGCCGGACCGGCTCACCCTGCTGGGCGGCGCGGCCGTGGTCGCGGTGATCGCCTCGGTCGCGGCGGGCCTGCACTCGGTGCGCACCGCCACCTGGGTGCTGCTGGCCGTCGGCGGCACCGTCCTGCTCGCCGCGCTGTGGGTCCTGGACCGCCGCCACCCGGACCGCCGGGCGAACACCGTCGCCACCTGGGTGATCGGCGGCGCGGTGTTCGGCAACGCCGTCTGGTCCGGGTACGCGGCGCTCGGCGCGGCCCCCTCCGGCAGTGTCCGGCCGGCGGCCGTGCGGGCCGGACACGCGGCGGTCCGCGCGGCCGAGGACTGGCCGCGCGGCCGCAGCGACCCCGGCCCGCACGCCTTCACCACCAACGATCCGCTGCTGCTGGGCGGCCAGGGCGGCGGCTACTTCAGCGGGTACCTGCCGACCGTCGCGGCCCTGCTGCTGCACGACCTCGGCGCGGGCTGGACCGCCGGCGGGCGGCAGACCGAGAGCGTCACCGACCCGGTCGGGCAGGCACTGTTCGCCGTCCGCGCCCACCTGGACGACGGTCCGCCGCCGTACGGCTTCACGCCCGTCCGGGCCGCCGCGCCGCCGCTGGTCACCGTGCTGCCCCCGGGCGCCCGCCCGGACACCTCCTCGGTCTGGTCCCGGCAGGAGTCGCTGCTCGGCAGCCAGGTGTACGACGCCCCGCTGCCCGTCCCGGCCGGCGGCCCGGCGCCCACCCTGCACGGGACCAGCGGCTGGTCGGTGCCGCCCGGCGAGGAGGGCACCGTCCTCACCGCCGCCTGCACGCCCGGGTCGACGGCGTTCTTCCACGGCGTCTGGTACCGGGGCACGGTCAGCGCCCTGGGCGCCGCCTACCGCAGCGACGGCGAGCAGCCGACCACGGCCGTGCCGATCCACCGGCTGGGGACCGTCCCGGCGGACGGGGTGGTCCGGGTGACACTGCGCTCCGACACCGTCAGCCAGGTCCCGGCCCGCCCGATCGGCTGTCTGCGGACCGGCGCCCTGGAGGCCGCCGTCGCCCGCCTCACCGCCGGCGGCGCCACCCGCGTCGACGCCGGTGGGCACACGCTCGCGGCCACCCTCCCGGCCGGCTCCACCGGCACCGCGCTGCTCGCCGTCCCCGCCACCGAGGGCTGGACCTGCGCCGTCGACGGCGGCCGCGCCTCCGCCCCCACCCCGGTGCTGGGCATGATCGGCGTGCCCCTCGGCCCCGGCGCCTCCCGGGTCGCCTGTTCGTTCCGCCCGCCGGGGCTCACGGAGGGCCTCACCGTCGGCTCCGCCACCGTCGCCGCCCTCGGCCTGGTGGCCGTCTTCGCCCGCCTCTCCCGCCGCCCCACCCGCACCCCGCGCCGCGAGCGGCGCGCCGCCCGGGACGCCAAGGACGCCACGGACACCACGGACGCCGGGAACGCGTAGGACGCCCGCAACGCGCACGGCGCCCGCAACGCGCAGGGGCGGCCCGCCGACCGGTGTCGGCGGGCCGCCCCGTCAATCGGCTGCCGCGGCTCAGGGCAGGGTCAGCACCTGGGCCCGCCGCTCGCCCGGGTTGAGGTGCTGCAGCAGCAGGAGCTTGGAGCCCGCCGTGCGGTGCACCGTGAGGACGGCGCCGGGGCCGACCGGGGCCATGACCGCCGGAGGCCCGGTGAGGCCGACCCGGGCGTCGAGGGCCGGCTGCAGGACGTCCACCGGGACGGCCGGCCGGGTGCCGCGCAGGCCGATGGCGGCGTAGGCCTCGGCCGGATCCGGTGTGCCGGGGCCGGCGACGCCGGTCCAGACGCCGTAGTGGACGGTGCTGTGGCCGGGGCCGACACCGGGCAGGACGCTCAGCCGGACGGGCAGGACCACGACGTCGCTGTCCAGCAGCGCGGTGTCGGTGTCGCCCCAGCGGGCGTTCAGCGGCTGGACGTCGAGCTCGGCGCCGGTACGGGCGTCGAGGGCGCGGGAGACCAGGACGTCGCTGCCGCGCTGCCGGTCGGCCTTGAGGATGACGTCGGTGCTGCCGTCCCCGTCGGTGTCCAGCGCGACCCGCACCCCGTACAGCCCGACCGGGGTGGCTGCCGGGGCCCACACCTGCGCGCCGACGTACAGCAGTTCGGAGTCGACGGCGGCGCCGGCCGCCCGCAGGTTCACGGACCGTTCGCCGGGGTGCTCGACGCAGACGTCCTGCCCGGGGTCCGCCCCCTCCCCCGCACCGTCGGGCCGGATGCCCGCGCCCGGCCCGACGGCGGTGCCGCTGCCGGGCGGGCAGTCGGCCCAGCGGGCTCCTTCGCCGCCGAGGGCGAGGGCGGTGACCAGTCCGGGCGTCGCCCCGGGCGCGGCGCTGCCGCCGAGCGTGACGAGGGTGCGGTCGCGCACGGTGCGGACGGCGGCCGTCACCGTGAGGTCGGAGGCCGGCCGCGGCGCGGCGAACACCGGGACCCGCAGCTGCGGCAGCGCGCCGCCCGCGACCGGCGTCAGCAGCACCCGCCCCGAGAGCTCGCCCCGGTAGCTGCGCGCCTTGCCGCCCTGCACGGTGTCGATGGTCGGGTCGGGCGCGCGGCCCAACTCCCCGGGGACGGACAGCCTGACCCGTACCCGCGCCGTGCCGCCCGCCGGCACGTCGACCCGCTCCGGGGCCACCGTGAAGGAGGCGCCGGGCAGTTCGGTGGCCGCCGCGTAGCCGGTGCGGTAACTCAACGGCGAGTCACCGTGGTTGCGGACCTCGATCTCCCGCACGAGCGCCGTCGGCCCGCCGACCTCGACCGGCCCGAACGAGACCCCGACGCCGCCCTCCTCGGCGCCCTGCCCCGCCGCGTAGGCGACGACGGGGGTGCGGACCGCCTGGTCGACCCGGACCCGCCCGGCGCCGGTGCGCTCGGGCCCGTAGACCGGCCCGCTGTGGTCGTCGCCGACGTAGGTGTCCGCGGTGGTGTTCATCAGCGCGGCCTTGAGCTGCTCGACCGGCCAGTCCGGATGGGCGGCGCGGACCAGCGCGGCGAGCCCGGCGACGTGCGGGGTGGCCATCGAGGTGCCGTTCTCGCGCTGGCCGCCGGTGCCGCTGCCGACCAGGGCGGACCAGATGGTCTCGCCCGGGGCGGCGAGGTCGGGCTTCACCACCCCGGGCACGCCGATGCCGCGGGAGGTGAAGTCGGTGAGGGTGTCGACCCGGGCCGGCTGGTTCTGCGCCACGGAGCCGTGCAGACGGTTGCCGGGGGCGGCGAGCCGGACCCGCACCGGCCCGGCGGCCACGGCCCGGCGCAGGCGCTCCCCGTCGGCGCGGGCCAGCAGGGCGACGGGGACGCGGTCGTCGCCCGCGATCTCGGCGAGGTGGTCGGAGTCGGCGGCGTACAGCGCGCCGATCGCGCCCGCGTCGGCGACGTGGTCGGCGCGCGGGCCGGAGTTGCAGGCCCGGTCGGCGTCCCTGGTCGTCCAGGCCAGCAGGGCGACCTTCCCGGCCAGCCGCTGCCGGTCGGCCTCGTCGAAGGCGGCGCAGCCGTCCGACTGGTCGGCGGGCAGGGCGAGTTCACCGCCGACGTCGGCGGTGGCCCACCCCTCGTAGCGTTCGCTCCAGTGTGCCGGGACGACCCCGGCCAGCGCGGCGGGGGCGAGCACGGTGACGCCGTCCACGTCGGCGTGCCCGTGGACGGAGGCGGCGACGGTGATCGCCCGGGCGGCGGTGCCGGGGCTGCCGCCGATGCCGTACACGTCGCCCTCGTTGCCGGCGGCCGCGACCACGACGGTGCCCAGCGCGGCGAGCCGGTCGACGGCCAGCGCGTCGGTGTCGTCGGCGCTGCCGAAGCTGCTGCCGAGCGAGAGGTTGACGACGTCCAGCCGGTCGCCGAGGTCGCCGTCCCCGTTCGGGTCGGCGGCCACGTCGAGGGCCTGGGCGAGGCGGTCGGTGGAGCCGTCGCAGCCGAACACCCGGATGGCGTACAGCTGGGCGCCGGGGGCGGCGCCGGGGCCGATCCGGAACGAGGCCGGGTCCAGCCCGGGGCCGTAGGGACCGGTGTACGGCCGGCCGTCGGCGGTGACGCCGTACCCGGCGGCGGTGCCGGCGACGTGGGTGCCGTGTCCGTTGCGCACGCAGTCGATCGGGTTGTCCCCGGGGTGCGGCACGGGCTGGTACCGCGGGGAGGCCGGGTCGGGGTCGTAGTCGTCGCCGACCAGGTCCTTGCCGCCGACCACCTTGGCGTTGGGGAACAGCGCGGCCGGCGCGGGCTTGCCGCGCTCGACCGAACGGAAGGCCTCCTCGGTGCCGGGCCCGCCGAAGTCGGCGTGGGTGTAGTCGATGCCGCTGTCGACGATCCCGATCCGCACGCCCGCGCCGGTGGTGCCGGCCGGCGCCGCGCCACCGGACCACACCTGCGGAGCGCCGGTCAGCGGGACGGAGTAGGCGTTGTCGCGCCGCTTGTTGACGATCGGGTGGACGGCCCGGACGCCGGGCAGCGCCCGCAGCGCGGGCAACCGGTCGGCGGGGGCGCTGACCGCGAGCCCGGTGAGCAGGGTGTGGGTGCGGTAGAGCTCGCGGGCGGCCGGAGCCGTCCGGTGGACGGCCCCGGCGAGCTGCTCCAGCGCGTCTCCGGCCCGGGCCCGCTGGGCGGCACCGGCCTGCGCGGCCTCCCGCCGGACGGCCTCCGGGGAGCGCTGCTCCCGTCGGGCCCCGTCGGCGGCGCGCCGCCAGGCGGGGCCGGCCGCTTCGGTGGTGAGTTCGAGCAGCACGGAGGCCGTTCGACCGGCCGCCGGGGATCCGGCGGCCGGCGGTCCTGCGGCCGGCGGTCCTGCGGTGGGTGGTCCTGCGGTGGGTGGTCCTGCGGTGGGTTGGCCGCCTGCCGCCGGGGTGGCGGCGAGGACGGCGCTCCCGGCCAGCAGGGCCAGGGTGAGGCCGATCCGGGCGACGGGTCGGCGGACGGGTGGCAGACGCACTGGGCCCTCTCCCCCGGCAGGGGGACTGATCCGCACTCCGTGCCGCTGACGCCCGCCCGCGCGGCCGTCGATCACCCTTCCGGGGGCCCCAAATTAGGATGATCGCGCCGGGCCGGGCGAGCAACTTCCCCCGGACGGACCGATGTTGCACTCTACGGGGTGACGTACCGTCAACCCGTCCGGCCCAGTAGCCCGATGAACGCCACCCATGGCTCGGCTCAGTGGTGGCCGGTGACACCGCCGTTGTCCCGGCGGTCCAGCGAGCGCTGCAGCGCGGCGGCGGCGTAGCTGTTCCGCTCGGCGGCCCGACGGCGGCGCGGGGCGCGGACGGGGGCGGCGGCGGGGGCGGCGGGGGCGTGGCGGTCGACGGTGGTGGGCATACCGGGCTCCTTGGAAGCGGCGCGCTCGAAGAGCGCGGCGGGAGGGTGGGAGGGAAGGAGCGCGGGGGCAGGGATCGCCTGCCCGTGAGGGCGCACGCGCACACGGGCCGCGCGCCCTGGCTACAGGGGCGGCACACCGTATGGCTCTTCCACGGTACGACCCCGCCCCGGCCGTGTCTGCACGAATACTTGGATTTCCTACTATCTGAGACGGCAGTCACCCGGCGGAACGCAGCAGGGCCCGGACCGCCGTCCTACGGCGGTCCGGGCCCTGCGCGGGCGGGGGACCCGTCAGCCCAGGTCGACCGAGCGCGCGAAGCGGGCGCCGATCTCGGCGGCGATCACGGTCAGCACGTCCTGCGGGATCTCGCTGTCCACGGTGATGGAGGCCAGCGCGCCGCCGCCGTCGCGGGCGACCTGCATGCCGGCGATGTTGATGCCCGCGTCGCCGAGGTGGCGGCCGAGCACGCCGACCACGCCGGGGCGGTCCTCGTACTTGAAGAAGGCCATGTGGTCGGTGAGCGCCACGTCCACGTCGAAGGCGTCCACGCCGACGATCTTCTGGGTCTGCTTGGGGCCGGCCAGCGTGCCGGAGATGGCGATCTCCTCGCCGTTCGCGAGCGTGCCGCGCACGGTGATCACGTTGCGGTGCTCGGGGCTCTCGCTGGAGGTGGTCAGGCGGACCTCGACGCCGCGCTCCTGAGCGAACAGCGGGGCGTTGACGTAGGACACCGTCTCGGCCACCACGTCCTCGAACACGCCCTTCAGCGCGGACAGTTCGAGCACCTTGACGTCGTGCTGGGTGATCTCGCCGCGGACCTCGACGTCCAGCCGGACGGCCACCTCGCCGGCCAGCGCGGTGAAGATCCGGCCGAGCTTCTCGGCCAGCGGCAGGCCCGGACGGACGTCCTCGGCGATCACGCCGCCCTGGACGTTCACGGCGTCCGGTACGAGCTCGCCGGCCAGCGCGAGGCGCACCGACTTGGCGACCGCGATGCCGGCCTTCTCCTGCGCCTCGTCGGTGGAGGCGCCCAGGTGCGGGGTGGCGACCACGTTGTCGAAGGCGAACAGCGGGGAGTCGGTGCACGGCTCCTTGGCGTACACGTCCAGGCCCGCGCCGGCCACCCGGCCCTCGCGCAGCGCGGCGGCGAGCGCCTCCTCGTCCACGATGCCGCCGCGGGCGGCGTTGACGATGCGCACGGTCGGCTTGACCTTGTGCAGCGCCTCGTCGCCGATCAGGCCGATGGTCTCGGGGGTCTTGGGGAGGTGGACGGTGATGAAGTCCGAGACCTCCAGCAGCTCCTCCAGGGTGACCAGCTTGACGCCCATCTGCGCGGCGCGGGCGGCCTGGATGTAGGGGTCGTACGCGACGATCTTCATCCCGAACGCGGACATCCGCTGGGCGACCAGGACGCCGATCCGGCCGAGGCCGACGACACCGAGGGTCTTCTCGCTCAGCTCGACGCCGGTGTACTTGTTGCGCTTCCACTCGCCCTGCTTGAGCGCGGCGTTGGCCGGCGCGATGTTGCGGGCGACGGAGATCAGCAGGCCGCAGGCGAGCTCGGCGGCGGTGACGATGTTGGAGGTCGGCGCGTTGACGACCATCACGCCGGCCTTGGTGGCGGCGGCGACGTCCACGTTGTCCAGGCCGACGCCGGCGCGGGCGACCACCTTGAGCTTGCGGGCGGCGGCCAGTGCCTCGGCGTCGACCTTCGTGGCGGAGCGGATCAGGATCGCGTCGACGTCGGCGATCGCGGTGAGCAGCTCGGTGCGGTCGGCACCGTTGCAGTGGCGGATCTCGAAGTCGGGGCCGAGGGCGTCGACGGTGGCGGGCGACAGCTCTTCGGCGATCAGAACGACGGCGGTCTTGGATGTCACAGTGCTCACGACAGTGTGTCCTTAACTCTGCGGTTCCCCCGGCACGAAGGTGGCGTGGAAGGGCGGGGGAAGGTGGCATGCCGCGTAGGTAGACGCACGACGCTGTGGGCCTGACGCGCACTCGGAAGTGTATCGACGGGCTGGGTGCCAGGCTGCTCCCGTCCGGCGAAATCACCCGGACGAGAGCAGCCTACTTGTACAAGGGCGTTACAAAAGGGGGGCGGGGAAGGCTCAGGCCTTCTCGTTGACCCAGCTCATCAGCGAGCGCAGCTTCTTGCCGGTGGTCTCCAGCAGGTGGTCCTCGTCGGCCTTCTTGTACTCGTTGTACTTGGGCAGGCCCGCCTTGTACTCGGCGATCCAGTTGTTGGCGAAGGTGCCGTCCTGGATCTCGGCGAGGACCTTCTTCATCTCGGCCTTGGTGGCGTCGGTGATGATCCGCGGGCCGGTGACGTAGTCGCCCCACTCGGCGGTCTCGGAGACCGACCAGCGCATCTTCTCCAGGCCGCCCTCGTACATCAGGTCGACGATGAGCTTCAGCTCGTGCAGGCACTCGAAGTAGGCGATCTCCGGCTGGTAGCCGGCCTCGACCAGGGTCTCGAACCCGGCCTTCACCAGGGCGGCGGTGCCACCGCAGAGAACGGCCTGCTCACCGAACAGGTCGGTCTCGGTCTCCTCGGTGAAGGTGGTCTTGATGACGCCGGCCTTGGTGGCGCCCAGACCCTTGGCGTACGACAGCGCCAGGGCGAAGGCGTTGCCCGAGGCGTCCTGCTCGACGGCGACGATCGCCGGGACGCCGCGGCCCTCCTCGTACTGGCGGCGGACCAGGTGGCCCGGGCCCTTCGGGGCGACCATGCAGACGTCGACGTCCGCCGGGGGCTTGATGAAGCCGTAGCGGATGTTCAGGCCGTGGCCGAAGAACAGGGCGTCGCCGGCCTTGAGGTGCGGGGCGATGTCGGCCGCGTAGACGTCGGCCTGGATCGGGTCCGGGACCAGGATCATGATGACGTCGGCCTCGGCCGCGGCCTCGGCCGGGGTGACGACGCGCAGGCCGGCCTCCTCCGCCTTGGCACGGGACGTGGACTCGGGCTTCAGACCGACCCGGACGTCCGCGCCCGAGTCGCGCAGGGACAGCGCGTGGGCGTGGCCCTGGCTGCCGTAGCCGATGACCGCGACCTTGCGGCCCTGGATGATGGACAGGTCGGCGTCGTCTTCGTAGAACAGCTCGGCCACGGGGGCACATCTCCTTGCATCATGGTGCCGGGTTCGCGGTGTTCACCGTATGCGGTCCCGGCGGGTGTGGGGTCTTTGCTTCAGGGTTTGAGACGGTTTGGCGAGTCGGGCGGGGTCGCCGCCTGGCGCTGTTTACGCGCTGCGGTCCAGGGCGCGCAGCGACCGGTCGGTGATCGAACGGGCGCCGCGGCCGATGGCGACCAGGCCTGACTGGACCAACTCCTTGATGCCGTAAGGCTCCAGCATCCGGAGCATGGCCTCCAGCTTGTCCGAACTGCCGGTGGCCTCGATGGTCACCGCTTCGGGCGACACGTCGACGGTCTTGGCACGGAAGAGCTGGACGATCTCGACGATCTGCGACCGGGTCTCGTTGTCGGCGCGGACCTTCACCAGGACCAGTTCCCGCTGGATCGCAGCGGCCTGGTCGAGTTCGACGATCTTTATCACGTTCACGAGCTTGTTGAGCTGCTTGGTGACCTGTTCCAGCGGGAGGTCCTCGACGTTGACCACGATCGTCATCCGGGACACGTCCGGGTGCTCGGTCGGGCCGACGGCGAGGGAGTCGATGTTGAAGCCCCGACGGGAGAACAGCGAGGCGATGCGGGCGAGCACGCCGGGCTTGTTCTCGACCAGGACGGAGAGGGTGTGCTTGGACATGTGGTTCCTCAGTCGCACAAGAGGGGTCCGGCGTGGCCGGTCCCGAGAAGGGTGGCGGCGGGCGACGGGCGGGCGGGCCCGGTCAGTCGGAGTCGTCGCCGAAGTCGGGACGAACGCCCTTGGCGAACTGGATCTCGTCGTTGCTGGTCCCGGCCGCGACCATCGGCCAGACCATGGCGTCCTGGTGGACGATGAAGTCGATGACGACCGGGCGGTCGTTGATCTCCATCGCCTGCTTGATGACGGCGTCGAGGTCCTCGGGGCGCTCGCAGCGCAGGCCCACACAGCCCATCGCCTCGGACAGCAGGACGAAGTCGGGGATCCGGGTGCCCTGGGCCGGCGGCTCGATGCCGTCGTGCCCCGGGCCGGCGTGCAGCACGGTGTTGGAGTAGCGCTGGTTGTAGAACAGCGTCTGCCACTGCCGGACCATGCCCAGCGAGCCGTTGTTGATGACCGCGACCTTGATCGGGATGCCGTTCAGGGCGCAGGTGACCAGTTCCTGGTTGGTCATCTGGAAGCAGCCGTCACCGTCGATGGCCCAGACCGGGGTCTGCGGGCTGCCGGCCTTGGCGCCCATCGCCGCCGGGACGGCGTAGCCCATGGTCCCGGCGCCGCCGGAGTTGAGCCAGGTGCCGGGCTTCTCGAACCGGATGAACTGCGAGCTCCACATCTGGTGCTGGCCCACGCCCGCGGCGTAGATCGCCTCCGGGCCGACCAGCTGCCCGATCCGCTCGATGACCTGCTGCGGCGAGAGCTGGCCGTTGGGGGCCGGCTCGTAGCCGATCGGGTAGGTCTTCTTCCACTCGTCGAGCTTCTCCCACCACTCGGCGTAGTCGCCCTTGTGGCCGGCGTCGAACTCGGCCTGGACGGCGACGATCAGGTCGGCGAGCACCTCGCGGGCGTCGCCGACGATCGGCACGTCCGCCGGGCGGTTCTTGCCGATCTCGGCCGGGTCGATGTCGGCGTGGACGACCTTGGCGTACGGGGCGAAGCTGTCCAGCTTGCCGGTGACGCGGTCGTCGAAGCGGGCGCCGAGGGTGAAGAGCAGGTCGGACTTCTGCAGGGCGGTGACGGCCGGGACGGAGCCGTGCATGCCCGGCATGCCCAGGTGCAGCGGGTGGCTGTCCGGGAAGGCGCCGAGGGCCATCAGGGTGGTGACCACCGGGGCGCCGGTCAGCTCGGCCAGGATCCGCAGCTCGGCGGTGGCCTGCGCCTTGATCACGCCGCCGCCGACGTACAGCACCGGGCGCTTCGCGCTGACCAGCATCTTCGCGGCCTCGCGGATCTGCTTGGCGTGCGGCTTGGTGACCGGGCGGTAGCCGGGCAGGGCCGCCTCGACCGGCCAGCGGAAGGTGGTGGTCGCCTGCAGCGCGTCCTTGGCGATGTCGACCAGGACCGGGCCGGGGCGGCCGGTCGCGGCGATGTGGAAGGCCTCGGCGATCACCCGGGGGATCTCGGCCGGGTCGGTGACCAGGTAGTTGTGCTTGGTGATCGGCATCGTGATGCCGCAGATGTCCGCCTCCTGGAAGGCGTCGGTGCCGATCGCCTTGGAGGAGACCTGCCCGGTGATCGCGACGATCGGCACGGAGTCCATGTAGGCGTCGGCGATCGGGGTGACCAGGTTGGTCGCGCCCGGGCCGGAGGTGGCCATGCAGACCCCGACCTTGCCGGTGGCCTGGGCGTACCCGGTGGCGGCGTGGCCGGCGCCCTGCTCGTGCCGGACCAGGATGTGGCGCACCTTGGCGGAGTCCATCAGCGGGTCGTACGCGGGAAGGATGGCCCCGCCCGGAATGCCGAAGACGGTGTCCGCGCCCACGGCCTCCAGGGAGCGGATGAGCGACTGGGCGCCGGTCATGGTCTCGACGACGTGCTGGGGAGCGGGAGCGTTGGCGGCCGGGTTGTCCCCGCGGCGGGGGGATGCGGCGTGCTCAGTCATCTGCCTGTCTCTTCTCGGGTTTTGCCGACCCGGCTGCGGGCCCCGGTGCTGCGAGGGTGGGGTCCCGGTCCGGGTCGATCGCCGGCTCTGCCTCAATCGTCCCGCTCAATCCGACAACTCGGAGGATCTCGGGCGGTCGAGGCCAGGGGTCTTGCGGGGTGGAACAGCGTCAGTGCAACAAAAAACCCCTCGTGCCCAAGGGCATGCGAGGGGTGGCGCGTCGGTCTGTCACGAGCAGGGCGTGCGAGCCCTGTCAGCCGACGCGCCCGCCAAGTACGAGAATTCGGGTGCGCATGGCAACGACCATCCTCCCGTCCGGGGTGGCGTGTCAAGCAGGTGGGATGACCGTCTCGCCATGCGGACCACCGGCCGGACCGGTAACGGCACGGTGTTCGGGCAGGTCAGAGCCGCCGTGGTGACGTACGCCACGTCCCGGTGCGGCGTCCGGCCGGCCACTCGTCCGGGTGTCGGCGGCCGGGTGGCCGCGGCGGGCGGAGAGCGGGCCCGGCTGCTTCGGCAGCGGGTAGCCGCGGCGGGCCAGCGCGCGGCGCAACCGGGGTTCGTCCAGCGGCGGCGCGAAGGCCGAGCCCTGGGCCTGCCCGCAGCCCAGTTCCTGCAGCACGGCGACCTGGCGGGGCAGGTCCACGCCCTCGGCGGCGGTGGCCATCCCGAGGTCGCGGCCGAGCCGCAGGGCGTGCCCGGCGAGCGTACGGGCGAGCCCGGACTCGCCGAGGCCCTGGACCAGCGTGCGGTCCAGCTTGAGGCCGTCCAGGGGCAGCCGGGCGAGGGCGCCGAGCGAGCCGCTGCCCGCTCCGTAGCCGGCCAGCCAGGTGGAGACGCCGAGCCGGCGCAGCGCGGCCAGCCGCCGGCCGAGTTCGTCGGCGAGCGAGTCCGGCCCCATCCGGGCCACCTCGATCACCAGCTCGCCGGCCGACAGCCCGCTGTCGCGCAGCGCGGCGGCCACCGTCTCGTACACGCCGGGCGAGCAGAGCCGTTCGGCGGAGAGCCGGACGGCGACCGGGACGGGCTCCGGCGCGCCCCGGCCCCGGCCGTGCAGGCCGCGCCGGGCGGCGGCCGCGGCGACCGCCTCGCGGACCAGCCAGCGGGAGAAGCGGGTCGCCGCGTCGCCGTGCTCGGCGGAGCGCAGGAACTCGGCCGGGGTGAGCAGCAGGCCGCCCGCCGAGCGCCAGCGGGCCTGCGCCTCGACGCCGGTCACGGCGCCGTCGGCGAGGTCCACCACGGGCTGGTGGAGCAGGGTGAAGCCGCCCTCCCGGACGGCCAGTCTCAGCCGCTCCTCCAGCTCGGTGCGGCGCTCCAGGTCGGCCCGCATCGCGGGGGTGTAGAGCACCACCCGGCCCTTGCCCTCGGACTTGGCCCGGTACATCGCGAGGTCGGCGTTGCGCATCAGCTCGTCGGCGGCGGCTCTGGGGTCGGCGGCGGGGCCGCGTTCGGGGGTGCCGAAGGCGATGCCGATGCTGGCGGCGACACCGAGTTCGGCGCCGCCGATCCAGTACGGCTCGGAGAGCGCCACGCGCAGCCGTTCGGCCAGCTCCTGGACCTGGAGGCGGCCGAGCGGGCCGCAGACCAGGGCGGCGAACTCGTCGCCGCCGAACCGGGCGACGGTGTCCCCGCAGCGGACGGCGCCCTGCAGCCGGCGGGCGGCCTGCACCAGCAGCTCGTCGCCGACCTGGTGCCCGGCGGAGTCGTTGACCGCCTTGAAGCCGTCCAGGTCGAGGAAGAGCACGGCGATCCCGGCGCCGGTGCCGCCCTGCTGGCCCCGGGCGCCGAGGGCGGCCCGCAGCCGCTGGGTGAACAGCGCCCGGTTGGGCAGGTCGGTGAGCGGGTCGTGGAAGGCGTTGTGCTGCAACTGGGCCTGCAGCATGACGCGTTCGGTGACGTCCCGGCTGTTGAGCAGCAGCCCGTCGCGGTGCCGGCTGACCGTGGACTCGACGTGCAGCCACTCGCCGTCGCCGGAGCTGATCCGGCACTCCACCCGGGCGGAGGGCTCGGCGGTGGCCGGGACGCGGTGGGCGGTGAGCCGGATCCGTGCGAGGTAGCGGCGGACCTCGGAGAGCACCCGGTCCACGTCCTCCGGGTGGACGAGGTCCAGCAGGTTGCCGCCGACCAGCTCCTCCGGGTCCCGCCCGTACACGCCGAGCGCGGCCGGGGAGACGTAGGAGAGCACGCCGTTGGCGCCGGCGATCATGATGACGTCGCTGGACCCCTGCACCAGGGAGCGGAAGTGCGACTCCTTGTGGGCGAGTTCCTGGGCCAGCGACAGGTTGTCGAGCAGCATCACGCCTTGCCTGAGGATCAGTGCCAACCCGACGGTGCACGCGGCCGCGGCCACCACGCGGTCCAACTCGCGCCCGCCGAGGGCGTTGTAGAGGATTCCGGCGGTGCAGACCGCGGCGGCGGCGTACGGCGTGAGCGCGCTGAAGGTGGTGGCCACCCGGCGGCGCGGCAGGCCGCCGGCCGAGGGGTGCTCGCGCAGCGGGCGGCGCCAGCGCACCGACCACGGCGCCCAGGCCAGCAGCAGGCTGCCGGAGAACCAGCCGGCGTCCAGCAGTTCGCCGGAGTGGTAGCTGCTGCGCAGCTCCGGGGAGGTGAACAGGGCGTCGCACAGCACGGTGACGGCGAGCGCCAGCATCGCGGTGTGCACCGCCGCCCGGTTGCCGTCCCGGCCGCCGAAGCGCAGCCCGACCACCAGGCTGACCAGCAGGATGTCCAGGACCGGGTAGGCCAGGTTGAGGGCCAGCCGCAGCGGGGAGCAGTCCTCGCCGGCGGCGATCCGGCCGAGCGCCAGGCTCCAGCTGAGGGTGAACAGCGAGCCGGCGATCAGCCAGCCGTCGAGCAGCAGGCAGAGCCAGCCGGCCGCGGAGCGCGGGCGCTGGGCGAGCACCAGGACGCCGGTGATGGCGAGCGGGGCGAACAGCAGGAAGGCGTACTCGGCGAGCGAGTCCCGCGGCAGCGGGGTGCGCACGACCAGCTCGTACCAGCCCCAGGTGCCGTTGCCGCAGGCGACCATGAGCGAGGAGAGGCCGAACAGCAGCCAGGCCGGGCGGGCGTGCCCGCCGACGGTGCAGCCGTACACCAGGCAGGACAGGGCGGCCGCCAGGGCCGCCGCGGACAGGCCGAAGTCGCCCATGAAGATGGACAGTTGGCGGGATCCCCAGCCGGCGGTGGCGCCCATGGCGTAGGCCAGGCAGAGCCCGCCCAGGACGAGTCCGGGCAGCGCGCGGCTCTCCCGGAGCCGACGCAGCGGGCCGCGGCGGGCGGGTGCGGGAACCGCCCCGGCGGCGGACGCGTCGGCGGGTGGTGCACCCGGGCGTCCGGCCTCGGGCAGCACCGTATCGGTGGAGCTCACTCGGCCTCTCCCCCTCCGGCCCGGGGCCTCGCGCCCCGGCCACGGGCCACCGGACGCGCACCTCTCAGCCGTACGCGGTGGCCTGGCGCCCCGTCAGGACGGTGGCCCAGGGGGTGGGCGGCCTGCCGGCCGCCGCACCGCACCGATGCTCCCAAAATGGACCCTACACCAATTCCGTCACTCAATGACACGCACACTCAACTTAGAGTAATGGCGCAGAGGTGGGGAAATACCCCCGATTCCGGCGGATCGGCCCGGTTGGCGGCGGCGTGCGGCCGGGGGCTCACGCGGCGCGCACGGGAGCACACGGCGGCGCCCCGCCACCGGGAGCGGTGGCGGGGCGGTGGCGGGGAGGTGCTCCGGGCCCGGCGGCGGGGCCCGGTCTCAGCGGCCTGACAGGGCCTGATCGTCCGGGAACAGCCGCAGCCGGTGCGCCAGCGCGGCCGCCTCGCCCCGGCCGCCGACCGCGAGCTTGCCCAGGATGTTGGAGACGTGCACGCTCGCGGTCTTCGGAGAGATGTACAGTTCCTCGGCGATCTGCCGGTTCGTCCAGCCGCGCGCGAGCAACCGGAGCACGTCCCGCTCACGGGGGGTGAGGTTGAAGGAGTCCCCGACGGCCGCGGCCGGAGCCGGCTCCGCCGCCGCCCGCTCGGCGGGGGCGAGGCTCAGCCCGGCCCGCTCGGCGAGGCCCGCGATCTGCGCCCCCAGTGTCCGGTCCTCCCGGACGGCCGCCAGTTCGGCCGCCTCGCGCAGCAGTTCGGCCCCGTCCTCGCGCCGCCCGGCCAGCACCTCGGCCTCACCGGCCCGAAGCAGGGCGAGCGCCAGCGGGTACGGCAGACCGGTCGGCCGCAGCGCCTCGACCACGGCACCCCACTGGTCCGGGGTGTCGGCGCCCTCGGCACGGGCCAGTTCGGCCTCCAGCAGCCGGGCCCAGCCGTGGTGCAGCGGCGCCCGGGGCCGAAGCCGCCCGGCGGCCGCACCGATGGCGGCCAGCGCCTCGCCCCGGCCCGCGTCGGCCTCCGGCAGGCCCCGGGTGTCCGCCTCCACCCCGGCGGCCTCGGCCAGCAGCGGGTAGACGTCGGACTCGTGGCCGAGGCGCCCCTCCTCCGACAGTGCGGCGAGCAGTTCGGCCCGGGCCTCCAGCGGCCGGCCGCCGAGCGCGGCGAGCCGCACCGCCAGCCGGCTGATCGGCACGCTGTGCTGGACCTGGCCGACCCGGTTGGCCGCCCGGGCCTGCGCCAGCATGGTCGCCGCGGTGGGCAGGTCGCCCCGGAGCAGGGCGAGTTCGCCGCGCATCCGGTCCAGGAACTCGGCGTGGGTGCCGCTGAGGCTGGTCAGCTCGCAGGCGGCGAGCACCTCGGCGGCCTCCTGGACCCGCCCGAGGTCGGTCAGCGCCTCGACCAGGTTGCCGGTCAGGATGGTGCCGATGTTGCGCAGCAGGCCGTTGCCGTCCGCGAACTCCAGGCCCTCGCGGGCCAGCCGGACGGTGTCCTCGGGCCGGCCCAGGCCGCGCTGCATGCTGGCCAGGTTGTTGATGCCGCGCAGCAGCAGGTCGGGCACGCCCAGTCGGCGGGCCCGCTCGACCGCCCCGGCGAGCTCGGCCAGGCCGCCCTCGGCGTCGCCGTGCACGTCGTAGCGCAGGCCGCCGAGGGTCATCCGGGCGTGCACCTCGACCGAGTGCGCGCCGACCTCCTGGGCGATCCGGATCGCCCGCTCGGCGAGTTCGAGGTGTTCGGGGCCGGGCTTCTTGAGCATCGCCGAGCCGGCGCCGAGCGCGAGCACCTCGGCCTGGACGGCGGACGGCGGCAGCTGGGCCACCAGCCGCAGCGCGTGGCCGATCTCCTCCTCGTCGCCGGAGCGGCGCAGGCTGCCCAGCATCCGGGCCCGGTTGATCCGGAACCAGGCCGCGCGCACCGGGTGCACCGTCTCGTCGACCAGCCGCAGCCCGCGCTTGGCCAGGCTCAGGCCGCGCTCGCGGTCGCCGGTGCGCCGGGCCGCGACCACCGCCTCGGCCAGCACGTCCTCCAGCTGGATCCGGTCGCACTCCTCGTCGGCGGCGCTGTGGTCGCAGGAGCCGGGCGGGTAGGTCTCGGCCCAGTCGTACGGGCGCAGGGTGTGCGCCAGCACCTCCTCGGAGACCATGTCCCACAGCTCCAGGGCCCGCTCCAGCATGCCCAGTTGCTCGGCGAAGGCGTTGCGGCGGCGGGCCGCCCGGGCGGCGTCCAGGGCCGTCGGCAGGGCGCGGGCCGGATCGTGCGCGTGGTACCAGTAGTTGGCCAGCCGGGCGGGCAGCGCGTCGGAGGAGAGCAGCTGCGGGTGGGCCTCGACGGCGAGCGCGAACGTGCGGTTGATCCGGTGGCGTTCGCCGGGCAGCAGGTCGTCCGAGACCGCCTCGCGGACGAGGGCGTGCCGGAACCGGTACCCCTCGCCCTCGCTGTCCGGGCGCAGGATGTTGGCGCCGACCGCCGAGCGCAGCGCCTCGATCAGCGCCTCCTCGTCGTCGTCCAGGACGGCGGCCAGCAGGGCGTGTTCGACGTGCGAGCCGCCCTCGGCGGCGATCCGCACCACCCGCTGGGCCTCCTCGTCCAGGCCCTCGACCCGCACCAGCAGGATGTCCCGCAGCGAGTCCGTCAGCCCGGCGCCGAAGCCGTCCTGGAAGGCCGTGGCCAGTTCCTCGACGAAGAAGGGGTTGCCCTCCGAACGGCGGTGGATCCGGTCCACCAGCTGGCGGTCGGGGGCGGCGGTGCCGAGGATGCCGGCCAGCTGCGCGGCCACCTCGCGGCGGTCGAACCGCGCCAGCTCCAACCGCTGGACGGTGCGCAGCCGTTCGAGCTCGGCGAGGAAGGGGCGCAGCGGGTGCCGGCGGTGCAGGTCGTCGCTGCGGTAGGTGGCGACCAGCAGTACCCGGGAGCGGTGCAGGGTGCGCACCAGGAAGGCGAGCAGTTCGCGGGTGGAGCGGTCCGACCAGTGCAGGTCCTCGACGGCGAGGACGAGGGTACGTTCCGCGCCGAGCCGTTCGAACAGCCTCGCGGTGTGCTCGAACAGCCGGGCCCGGCCGTACTCGTCGTTGGGTTCGCCGTCCGCCTCGCCGAACTCGGAGAGCAGGCGGGCGAGGTGGCCCTCGCTGCCGGCCGCGGCGGCCTCGAAGTCGGTGCCCAGCGAGCGGTGCAGCCGGCGCAGCGCGGCGGCCAGCGGCGCGTACGGCAGGCCTTCGGCGCCGACCTCCGGACAGCTGCCGAGCGAGGTGACCGCTCCCCGGTCGGCGGCGCGCTCCAGGAACTCCTCCAGCAGCCGGGTCTTGCCGACGCCGGCCTCGCCGCCGATCAGCACGGCCTGCGGACTGCCGGTGCCCGCCCGGCGCAGCGCGTCGGTCAGTTCGGTGATCTCGCTGCCACGGCCGACGAAGACGGGGCTGACCGATATCTGCTGCATGGAGGCGAGCATGCCATAGCCGGTGGGGACCGGCCGAGGGGTTATCTCCCCTGGCGAACGCCCGGAGGGGGAGACGCTCACTCGCGTCTCCCCCTCCGGAACTCCGTCGGCACCGCCCTGGTGCCGGACCGTCAGCATTCGGGCCGACGCACGGGGCGCCGCTGGAAGCGGGAGGCCACCGGGCGCTGCCGCAGACGGCTCGCCTGCTTGGCCTCGCGGACCAGTCGCTCGTGCTCGGCGCGGGCCACGAGCTCGTGGGCCTGTTGCTGGAAGGTCTGGTACTCGATCACTTCGGTTCCCCTTGTGGGTCTCACTGCGTTTCGCTGACGAGTAAGAGCTTCCTCTCCCAGTGGGGGGTGGGGCATCGGGAGCGTGCCCGATCTTCCGGGGCCCGGATGCCTTAGATCGGGCTCCGGAAAAGGTTCAAGGCCCGGCCTCACCCCATTACGGAGGTGAGACCGGGCCTTAGGCCTTACTTAGAGGGCCTTAGATGCCTTAGATGCCTTAGGAAGGCAGGGTTGACAGCCTAGGTGCCCTGGGAAGGGCCCGCTCAGGCGGACACGCCCCGCTTCTCCAGGCTGTGCCTACTGTCCTTCTGCGGCGAGCCGCTCCAGGATCAGATCCTTCACGCGGGCGGCGTCCGCCTGGCCGCGGGTGGCCTTCATGACCGCGCCGACCAGCGCGCCCACGGCCTGGACCTTGCCGTCGCGGATCTTGGCGGCGATGCCCTCGTTCTCGGCGATGGCCTGGTCCACGGCGGCGCCCAGCGCGGAGTCGTCCGACACCACGGCCAGGCCGCGCTTCTCGACGATCTCGTCCGGCTCGCCCTCGCCGGCCAGCACGCCCTCGATGACCTGGCGGGCCAGCTTGTCGTTCAGCTTGCCCTCGGCGACCAGCGCGGCGACCCGGGCGACCTGCGCCGGGGTGATCGGCTGCTCGCTCAGCTCGGTGCCGGTCTCGTTGGCCCGGCGGGCCAGCTCGCCCATCCACCACTTGCGGGCCTGGTCGGCCGGGGCCCCGGCCGCGATGGTCTCCTGGATCGGCCCCACCGCACCGGCGTTGAGGACGGACTGCATGTCCTTGTCGGACAGGCCCCACTCGGCCTGCAGCCGGGCGCGGCGCACCCGCGGCAGCTCGGGCAGGGCGGCGCGCAGCTCCTCGACCCACTCGCGGGCGGGGGCCACCGGCACCAGGTCCGGCTCGGGGAAGTAGCGGTAGTCCTCGGCGTTGTCCTTGATCCGGCCCGAGGTGGTGGTGCCGTTGTCCTCGTGGAAGTGGCGGGTCTCCTGGACGATGGTGCCGCCGTCGGTCAGCACGGTGGCGTGCCGCTGGATCTCGTACCGGGCGGCCCGCTCCACGCTGCGCAGCGAGTTGACGTTCTTGGTCTCCGAGCGGGTGCCGAAGGTCTCGGTGCCGTTCGGGCGCAGCGACAGGTTGACGTCGCAGCGCATCTGGCCCTTGTCCATCCGGGCCTCGGAGACGCCGAGGGAGCGGATGACCTCACGCAGCTCGGCGACGTACGCCTTGGCGACCTCGGGGGCGCGCTCGCCGGCGCCCTCGATCGGCTTGGTGACGATCTCGATCAGCGGGATGCCGGCCCGGTTGTAGTCGAGCAGCGAGTGCGTGGCGCCGTGGATGCGGCCGGTCGCGCCACCGACGTGGCTGGACTTGCCGGTGTCCTCCTCCATGTGGGCGCGCTCGATCTCCACGCGGAAGGTCGAGCCGTCCTCCAGCTGCACGTCGAGGTAGCCGTTGAAGGCGATCGGCTCGTCGTACTGCGAGGTCTGGAAGTTCTTGGGCATGTCCGGGTAGAAGTAGTTCTTCCGCGCGAACCGGCACCACTCGGCGATCTCGCAGTTCAGCGCCAGGCCGATCTTGACGGCCGACTCCACGCCGATCGCGTTGACCACCGGCAGCGAACCCGGCAGGCCCAGGCAGGTCGGGCAGGTCTGGCTGTTCGGCTCGGCACCCAGCTCGGTCGAGCACCCGCAGAACATCTTGGTCTTGGTACCGAGCTCGACGTGGACCTCAAGGCCCATCACCGGGTCGTACGACGCCAGAGCGTCCTCGTAGGAGACCAGGGTCATGACGCTCACAGCGTCCCTTCTCACTTGAAGCTTGGGAGGTACGGGCCCGGCCGCCGCTCGCGCGGGGCCGGGCCTGGGAGCTCGGCTCGGCTCAGCCCAGCAGCACGTCGTCGGAGCCCAGCCGGCGCAGCTCGCGCACCAGCAGGGCGGTGCCGGTGACCAGCGCCGCGGCGCCGACCAGGGCGTTGACCAGCTTGAGGGTGTCGCTCTCCTCGCGGGCCTTGCGGACGTCCTTGGCGATGGAGATCGCGCCGAAGGCGCTGGTGCCGATGGACAGCCACAGGCCGGGCTTGCTGTGCTTGAAGCCCTTCAGGGAAGTGGACTGCGCCTTCGCCTTCTCGATCTTGCTCACAGTGCCGG
Organism: Kitasatospora sp. NPDC101447; assembly: GCF_044767225.1. Taxonomy (NCBI): domain Bacteria; kingdom Bacillati; phylum Actinomycetota; class Actinomycetes; order Kitasatosporales; family Streptomycetaceae; genus Kitasatospora; species Kitasatospora sp. NPDC101447. The sequence goes on along the minus strand of NZ_JBIWNL010000004.1, from coordinate 412,821 downwards.
TGCCTCCTCCAGCAGGGTGTGCCCCCACTTGTCGTTGAGCGCGGCCTCGACGGCGCCGCCCACGCGGTACAGGCGGTCGTCCGCCATCGCGGGTGCGATGATCTGCAGGCCGACCGGGAGATTGTCCTCCGGGGCCAGCCCGACCGGCAGCGACATGGCCGCGTTGCCCGCCAGGTTCGACGGAATCGTGCACAGGTCGGCCAGGTACATCGCCATCGGGTCGTCGGCGCGCTCGCCGATCGGGAAGGCGGTGGTCGGCGTGGTCGGCGAGACCAGCACGTCCACGCCGGCGAAGGCCGCGTCGAAGTCGCGCGAGATGAGCGTGCGGACCTTCTGAGCCGAGCCGTAGTAGGCGTCGTAGTAGCCCGAGGACAGGGCGTAGGTGCCCAGGATGATGCGGCGCTTGACCTCGTCGCCGAAGCCGGCCTCGCGGGTCAGCGCGGTGACCTCCTCGGCCGAACGCGTGCCGTCGTCGCCGACCCGCAGGCCGTAGCGCATCGCGTCGAAGCGGGCCAGGTTGGAGGAGCACTCCGACGGCGCGATCAGGTAGTACGCCGGCAGCGCCAGGGTGAACGACGGGCAGGAGACCTCGACGACCTCGGCGCCCAGCTCGCGCAGCAGCTCCACCGACTCGTTGAAGCGCTGCATCACGCCGGACTGGTAGCCCTCGCCGGCGAACTCCTTGACCACGCCGATCCGCATGCCGCGGACGTCGCGCATCCTCGCGGCCTCGACCACGGCCGGGACCGGCGCGTCGATCGAGGTGGAGTCCAGCGGGTCGTGCCCGGCGATGGCCTCGTGCAGCAGCGCCGCGTCCAGCACGGTGCGGGCGCACGGGCCGCCCTGGTCCAGGCTGCTGGAGAACGCGACCAGGCCGTAGCGGGACACCGAGCCGTAGGTCGGCTTGACGCCGACGGTGCCGGTGACGGCGCCGGGCTGGCGGATCGAGCCGCCGGTGTCGGTGCCGATCGCCAGCGGGGCCTCGAAGGCGGCCAGCGCGGCGGCCGAACCTCCGCCGGAGCCGCCGGGGATGCGGGTGAGGTCCCACGGGTTGCCGGTCGGGCCGTAGGCCGAGTTCTCGGTGGAGGAGCCCATCGCGAACTCGTCCATGTTGGTCTTGCCGAGGATGACGACGCCGGCGTCCTTGAGACGGCCGGTCAGCGTGGCGTCGTACGGCGGGATCCAGCCTTCGAGCATCTTGGAGCCGCAGGTGGTCGGGACGCCCTTGGTGGTGAAGACGTCCTTCAGGGCGAGCGGGACGCCGGCCAGCGGGCCCAGCTCCTCGCCCTTGGCGCGCTTCTCGTCGACGGCCTTGGCGGCGGCCAGCGCGCCCTCGGTGTCGACGTGCAGGAAGGCGTTGACCTTCTTGTCGACGGCGTCGATGCGGTCCAGGTGCGCCTGCGCGACCTCGACGGCGGACACCTCGCCCTTGGCGATGGCGCTCGCGGTCCGGGCGGCGGTGTAACGGATCAGCTCGGTCATCTCGGTCAGTCCTCCCCGAGGATCTGCGGCACACGGAAACGCTGCTCCTCGGCGGCGGGGGCGCCGGACAGCGCCTGCTCCGGGGTGAGCGAGGGCCGGACCTCGTCCGCGCGCATGACGTTGGTCAGCGGCAGCGGGTGGGAGGTCGGCGGGACGTCCTGTCCGGCGACCTCGGAAACGCGGGCTACCGCGCCGATGATCACGTCGAGCTGCTCGGCGAAGTGGTCCAGCTCTTCGGGCTTCAGCTCAAGACGCGACAGCCGGGCGAGGTGGGCGACCTCCTCGCGCGTGATGCCAGGCATGCAGCGATCCTCAGGGTGAGTTCTGGTGAGGCCCGGCGTGCCTTGCGGGCGGTGCCGGGCCCGGGCAGGAGCAGCCGGGTTCGGCGCTCCGTCCTCGTGGTCTTTGGACCCCATCCTATGGGGCCCGGCCCGGCCACCGGCCAACCAGTGAGCCGAGCCGCCCGTCACCGCCGGGTCGCATCCCCGCCACCACCCCCACGGCGGCGTCCGGCACGGCGTCGATCACCGCGCGAGCACCGGGCGAGCACGGCGTCGATCACCGCGCGAGCACCGGGCGAGCACCGCGTCGATCACCGGGCGAGCACCGCGTCCGTCACTGCGGCCGGAAGCGGGCCCAACTCTGCGTGCCCGGCGCGTTGATCTCCATCTGCGCGGCCTGGACGGCCTGGACCACCGGCGGCAGCACCGGGGGCAGGACGGGCGGGAGCGTCGGCGGCAGCACCGGCGGGATGGCCGGCTGGACGATCGGCTTGCCCTGGACCGGCTTGCCGCCCTGGAGCGGCTGCAGGCCGGCCCGCAGCGGCGGCGCGCCGAGCCGTTCCACCGGCGGGGCGCCGGTGCGGTGCACCCGCAGCCAGGCGGTGGCCTGCTCGGCCGGCAGCGCCGCCGACACCAGCCAGCCCTGGACGGCGTCCACGCCCATGCCGTGCAGCCGCTCCCAGGTCTCGTCGTCCTCGACGCCCTCGGCGACCACGGTCAGGCCCAGCGAGTGGGCGAGCTCCACCGAGCAGCGGACCACCGCCGCATCGTGGTCGTCGGCGACCATCCGGGAGACGAAGGAGCGGTCGATCTTCAGCTCGCCGACCGGCAGGCTGCGCAGCCGCACCAGCGAGGAGTGCCCGGTGCCGAAGTCGTCGAGGGACATCCCGACGCCGTAGCCGCGCAGCTCGGCGAGGGTGTCGGCGGCCCGCCGGGAGTCGTCCAGCAGCAGCCGCTCGGTGATCTCCAGCTGGAGCGCGTGGGCCGGCACCTGGTGGCGCACGAGGTGGCCGGCGACGCGCTGGGCGAAGCCGGGGTTGAGCACGTCCCGCGGCGAGACGTTCACCGCGACCTGCACCTGCAGCCCCTGGTCGCGCCAGTAGGCGAGCTGGCCGACCGCCGCCTCCAGCACGTAGTCGGTGAGCCGCGGCATCAGGCCGCTGGACTCCGCGAGCCCGACGAACTCGTCCGGCGAGACCCGGCCCTGGCCGGGGCGCTCCCACCGCAGCAGCGCCTCCAGGCCGACCACCCGGCCGTCGAAGGCCACCTTGGGCTGGTAGTGCAGCTGCACCTCGCCGGTCTCCAGGGCCCGCCGCAGGTCCCCCAGCAGCCCGATCCGGTACGGGGTGTCGGCGTCCTGGGTCTCGTCGTACTGGGCGACGCCGCTGCAGCCGCGCTGGGCGTGGCCCATCGCGACGTCGGCGCGGCGCAGCAGGGACTCGGCGTCCTGGGCGTGCTGCGGGTAGACGCAGACGCCGGCGCTGGCCTCCAGGACGAGCAGCAGCCCGTCCAGCCGGATCGGGGCGGCCAGTTCGGCGATCAGCGCCTTGGCGACCCGCTCCAGGCTGTCCGGGCAGTTGATGCCGGGCAGCAGGACGGCGAACTCGTCGCCGCCCATCCGCGCCACCATCGGGCGGCCGCGCCGGTAGTGCCGGGGCAGCCCGGCGAAGACGTCGTCGATGGACTCCCGGGTGGCGCTGCCGGCCGGGCCGCCGGAGCGCAGTGCGCGGTGCAGTCGGCGGGAGATGTGAACCAGCAACCGGTCACCGGCCGTATGACCGAGTGTGTCATTGAGTGATCGGAAGCGGTCGAGGTCAAGCAGGATGAGACCGACGCTGTACCCCTGGTCGCACTCCGCGATCGCCTCCTGGGCGGCCAGCAGTAAGGCCTGACGGTTGGGCAGGTCCGTCAGCGGGTCGGTCAGTTGGTCACGGGCGCGGTCCCTGGCGATCCGCCAGGCCGCCACCAGCACGGCCAGGGGCACCGCGAACAGCGGCAGCAGTTCGGGTTCGTACCGGTAGACCAGGACGGCCAGCGGGATGAGCGGCGCAGCACCGGCCAGCAGCACGCCGAGCAGCAGGACCGCACCCGCCACCCCCTGCGGCGGGCGTGTGGGCGCACCGCCGGTCGTACGATCCATAAGCCCTGTCCTCCGTCGGGCCCGCCCCGTCAGGCCGCCTTACGGTGAGGCACCGTGCCGGTACCGACAGCTGCCGGGCATGGAGCGACCCCGCGGAGCACCGGCTCAGCCGGTGCCCCCACCCCTGCTGACACTCTGTTGCGCACCAGGGTATGCCTGGGCCCACCCGGTGGGCAGACTTTCGGACAACCGGAAACGCGCCACCGCGCACGAGTGTCACACAGTGACACAATGCCCGCTTTCACTGCACGTACCCGGTGACGTTGCATCAGGACGATAACAACACGGATCCGACCGCCCGCCGCTCGGGTCGGCTCCGGGTCAGTCCTCGGCGGGCGCCTGCTCCGGCTCGGCGGCCTCCTCCGGCTCCGGAAGTCCCAGGTGGGCGCGGGCGGCGGCCGGTCCGTCGGCCAGCAGGACGGCGAAGCCCGCGTCGTCCAGGACGGGCAGTCCGAGCTGAACGGCCTTGTCGTACTTGGATCCCGGGTTGTCACCGGCGACCACAAAATCGGTCTTCTTCGAAACCGAACCGGTCACCTTCGCTCCGCGCGAGGTCAGCGCCTCCTTGGCGCCGTCCCGGGTGTGGCCGGCCAGCGTGCCGGTCACCACGACGGTCAGACCCTCCAGCGGGCGCTCCGCCTCCTCCTCGTCCGCGAACTCCTCGGTGAAGCGCACCCCGGCGGCGCGCCACTTCTCCAGGATCTCCCGGTGCCACTCCTCCTGGAACCACTCCACCACGGACCGGGCGATGATCGGCCCGACGCCCTCGACCGCGGCCAGCTCCTCCTCGGTGGCCGAGAAGATCCGGTCCAGGTCGCGGAACTCCCGCGCCAGCTCCTGCGCCGCGACCGGCCCCACGTGCCGGATCGACAGACCGTTGAGGAACCGCCAGAGCGGGCGGTCCTTCACCTTCTCCAGGTTCTCCAGCAGGACTCCGGCGGTCTTCTTGGGCTCGCCCTTCTGGTTGGCGAAGAAGGTGGCCTTCTTCTCCTTGCCGGTGCGGTCGTCCAGCTTGGGCATGCCGGTCTTCTGGTCGCGCACCAGCACCTGCAGCGGCAGCAGCTGCTCCATCGTCAGCCCGAAGACGTCCCCCTCGTCCTTCACCGGCGCCTCGGCCGGCTCCAGCGGCTGGGTCAGCGCGGTGGCCGCGACGTAGCCGAGGCCCTCGACGTCCAGGCTCGACCTCCCGCCGAGGAAGGCGATCCGCTCGCGGATCTGGGCCGGGCAGAACTGGGCGTTGGGGCACCGCAGATCGATGTCGCCCTCGGTCATCGGGCGCAGCTCGGCCCCGCACTCGTGGCAGTGCGAGGGCATCACGAACTCCCGCTCGGTGCCGTCCCGCAGGCTCTCCACCGGGCCGAGGATCTCCGGGATGACGTCGCCGGCCTTGCGCAGCACGATGGTGTCGCCCAGCAGCACGCCCTTGGCCTTGACGACCTCCTGGTTGTGCAGCGTCGCGTACTGCACCATCGAGCCGGCCACCTTCACCGGCTCGGCCAGCACCGCGTACGGGGTGGCCCGGCCGGTGCGGCCGATGCCGACCCTGATCTCGGCGAGCTTGCCGGTGACCTCCTCCGGCGGGTACTTCCAGGCGATCGCCCAGCGCGGGGACTTGGAGGTGGCGCCGAGCCGGCCCTGCAGGGCGATCTCGTCCACCTTGACGACCACGCCGTCGATCTCGTGCTCGACCGAGTGCCGCTGCTCGCCGAAGTGCTCGATGAACGCCCGCACCTCGTCGAGCGTCCCCACCACCTCGTTGTGCCGGGCGGTGGGCAGGCCCCAGTCGTGCAGCAGCCGGTAGGCGTGCGACTGGTTGTCGATGTCGAAGCCGACCCGGGCGCCGATGCCGTGCACCACCATGTGCAGCGGGCGCGAGGCGGTGACCAGCGGGTCCTTCTGGCGCAGCGACCCGGCGGCGGCGTTGCGCGGGTTCATGAACAGCCGGATCATCGCCCGGGGCCGCTTGCCCTCCTTGGCGCGCTCCTCGTTCTCCGCGCGGCGGCGCTCGTTCTCCGCCACGAAGGAGGCGTTGAGCGCCTCGAAGGCCTCGGTGGGGAAGTAGACCTCGCCGCGGATCTCCACCAGCTCGGGGACGTTCTCGCCCCTGAGCCGGTGCGGGATCTCCTTGATGGTGCGGACGTTGGCGGTGATGTCCTCGCCCACCCGGCCGTCGCCGCGCGTCGCCGCCTGCACCAACTGGCCGTTCTCGTAGGTGAGGTTGACGGCCAGGCCGTCCACCTTGAGCTCGCACAGGTAGTGGTACTCGATGCCGGCCAGCTCGCCGGCGACGCGCTCGGCCCAGGCGGCGAGCTCGTCGTCGTCCATCGCGTTGTCGAGGCTGAGGAGGCGCTCGCGGTGCTCGACCTCGGCGAACAGCTCCGTCGGGGCGCCGCCGACCTTCTGCGTCGGGGAGTCGGGGGTGACCAGGGCCGGGTGCTCGGCCTCCAGCGCCTCCAACTCGCGCATCAGGGCGTCGAACTCGGAGTCGCTGACGACCGGGGCGTCCTGCTCGTAGTAGCGGGCGCGGTGGTCGGTGATCTCCTGCGCCAGCTCGGCGTGCCGCCGGCGCACCTCCGCCGGGACGTCCTCCCAGCCCTCGACAGCCGTCACCGCAAGCCCTCCTACGTTCTCATTCCGGGTTGTCCACCAGGCTCTGCGCCGCCCGTACGCTCTGGGACAGCGCCCTGCGCGCGTACGCCGGGGAGGCCCCGGCCAGCCCGCAGGTCGGCGTCACCAGCACGCGGCGGCCCAGCAGCTCCGGGGCGAACCCGAGCCTGCGCCACAAGGTCCTGACACCCTGGACACTACCGGCCGGGTCCGACACCGCCTGGTCAGTGGAGGGGACGACACCGGCGAGGATCGTCGTGCCCGCCTCCACCGCCTCGCCCAGGTCGTCGTCCGAGCGCTCGGTGAGGAGGGAGAAGTCGAGGGAGATCCCGGCGACTCCGGCCCGGCGCAGCAACGGGACCGGGATGTCCGGCGCGCAGCTGTGCACGACGACCGGCGCGTCCAGACCGCGGATCGTCTCGCGCAGCACCTCCTCGGCGACCTGCCGGTCGACGGCGCGCAGCCGCTGGAAGCCGCTGGCGGTCCGCACCGCCCCGGCCAGCACGGCGGGCAGCGAGGGCTCGTCGAGCTGGAGCACGACCTCCGCGCCCGGAATCCGCCTACGGACGTCGGCGAGGTGGCGGCGCAGGCCCTCGGTGAGCGAACCGGCGATGTCCCGGCAGGCGCCGTGGTCGGCGAGCGCCTTCTCGCCGTGCTTCAGCTCGATGCTCGCCGCCAGCGTCCACGGGCCGACGGCCTGCACCTTGAGCGCACCCTCGTACCCCTGGGTGAACTCCTCCAGGGCGTCCAGGTCCTCGCCGAGCCAGGAGTGGGCGCGCCGGGCGTCCCGGCCCGGACGGTCGGTGAACCGCCAGCCGCTGGGCTCGGTCTGCGCGAACAGCTCGACCAGGAAGCCGGCGCCGCGGCCGATCATGTCGGCGCCCGGGCCGCGCGCGGGCAGCTCGGGCAGGAACGGCAGGTGCTCCAGCGCCCCGGTGGAGGTCTTGGCGGCCTCCCGGGCGTCGGTACCGGGCAGCGAGCCGACGCCGGTGGCGGCGCCGCGCAGGTCGGGGAAGGGGTGATCGGTGCTCACCCCACCGAGCCTAGTGCGCGGCGCCGGGACCTCGTTCCGGTGGGCCCCGGCGCCCCTGGGCGTTCCTCAGCGTCCCGGGCGGACGCTGATGTCGGTGATCTCCGCGTCCCGGGAGGCGTCCAGCGCGGCCAGCACCGCCTTGGCGACGGACTCGGGCTCGATCCAGCGGGCGGCGTCGTACTCCTTGCCCTCCTGCTGGTGCACCTTGACCTGCATCGCGGTCGCCGTACGGCCGGGGTAGACCGAGGTGACCCGCACGCCGCCCGCGTGCTCCTCCTGGCGCAGCGAGTCGGCGAGCGCCTTCAGGCCGTGCTTGCTCGCCGCGTACGCCGACCACTCGGCGTGGGCGTTGAGGCCGGCGCCGGAGTTGACGAAGACCACGTGGCCCTTGGCGAGCCGGAGCGACGGCAGCAGGAGGCGGGTCAGCTCGGCGGGGGCGACCAGGTTGACGTTCAGCGTCTCCTGCCACGCCTTGACCGGCAGTTCACCGACCGTGCCCAGCTCGACCACGCCCGCCACGTGCAGCACGGAGTCGAGGGTGACGGGCAGCTGCTGGTGCCCGAAGGCCCAGGACAGCTTGGCCGGATCGCCGAGGTCCCCGACGAGGGTGCGGGCGCCGGGGAAGCGCTCCCGCAGCTCCGCCGCCCGGCGGGCGTCGCGAGCCAGCAACCAGAGGTCGTCGCCGCGCTCGGCGAGCTTCCCGGCGAGGACGGCGCCGATGCCGGAGCCGGCGCCGGTGATCAGATGTGCAGCCATGGGTCCGATCCTCTCAGGCCTTGAGCTGCGCAAACACCTCGGCGGGCGTGTCGGCGAAGGTGACCAGCTCGGTGAGCGGCCGGGGCAGGAAGCCCTCGGCGTCCATCCGCTCCAGCTGGGTCCGCAGGCCCGAGTAGAAGCCCTCGGTGTCCAGGACGACCACCGGCTTGTCGAACATCCCGTGCTTCTTGAGCTCCAGCACCTCGGTGACCTCGTCCAGCGTGCCCAGGCCGCCGACGAGCACCACGATCGCGTCCGCGCGGGACGCCAGCTCCGCCTTCCGCTCGGCCAGGTCGGCGGTCATGACCAGCTCGTCGGCGCCGACGTAGCCCTTGTGCTGCAGCATCTCGACCATGACGCCGACCAGCGTGCCGCCGGCCGCCTTCACCCCGTCGGCGAGCAGGCCCATCAGCCCGGCGTTCGAGCCGCCCCACACCAGGGTGTGCCCGCCCTCCCCCAGGAGCCGCGCGAACTCGGCGGCGGGGGCGGCGTAGCGGTCGTCGAGCGAGTACGCGGAGCAGAAGACAGTGATGTTCATAGTGCCCACTGGTCTATCACGCCTCCTCTCCCCCACTCACCGGCATTACGCCCGGTGACCGGTTGCCCCTAAGGTGCTGCGCGTGCGCCAACTGGAGATATCGGACCTGATCACGGCCGTGGACCCGCGCGACGGCCGCCGGCTCCCGGTCGCCCGCGACGAGGTCGTCCGGCAGCTGCGGGAGGGCGGGGACGAACCGGCCGCCCGGATCGTCGCCGGGCTGCCCGCCGACCGCGACGGCGTGCTCGACCCCGACGCCGTCGACCGGCTGCTCGTCGGCGTGCACACCGAACTCCAGCGGCTCAGCGAGGAACTGCGCATCGGCGACCGCCTCGTCCACCTGCTCGGCCCGCTGTTCGACGCGATCCGGGCGGACGGCGGCCGTCCCGGCCCCTACCGCCTGGTCGACGTCGGCTGCGGCCTCGGCTACCTGGTCCGCTGGCTCGCCGCCACCGGCGCCCTCGGCCCCGACGTCGAACTCGTCGGCGTCGACCTGAACGCCGCACTCGTCGGCGAGGCGGACCGGCTCGCCCGCACGGAGGGGCTCGACTGCCGCTTCGTCCACGGCAACGCCTTCGAACTGCCGGAAGCCGCCACGGTCTACGTCTCCACCGGAGTGCTCCACCACTTCGGCGCGGACGCCCTCGGGGAGTTCTTCCGGGCACAGGCCGCGTCGCCCGCGCTCGCCTTCTGCCACTTCGACATCGCCGCGACCGGCCTGGCGCCCGTCGGCGCCTGGGTCTTCCACCGTGCCCGGATGCGCCACCCCCTCGGCCGCCACGACGGCGTGGTCTCCGCGATGCGGGCGCACCCCGACGAGGTGCTGCTGCGGGCGGCGGCGGTGCCCGGCATGCGGGCGCTGGTGTACGAGCCGCGCGGACTGTCCAACCCGTTCTGCACCACGCTGCGGCCGGTGATCGGCGTACGGCCGGAGCTGGAGGCGCCGCTGCGGCGGGCCCTCGGCCGCCGCGCCCGACGGCTGGTCGGGCCCGAGCACCTGGTCGGGGCCGCCCGATGACGCTCGCCGCCGCCCTCCTGGTGCTGGGCCTGGTCGACTCGGCCTTCAGCGGCTTCCGCGCCTACGCCGGACGCGACGCCCGCATCCGCAAGCACCGGCGCAACCTCCGGGCCGCCGGGCGGGGGTTCGCGGTCGGGGCCGTCCTGCTGACCGCCCCGGCGGCGGTGGCGGGCCTGCTGCTGGTGACGGCCGCCGACCAGGAGCGAACGTACGCCGACCTGACCGCCGGCGCTCTCGGCTACCTGCTCCCGCTGGCCGTCTACGCGGCCGCCGTCCTGCTCTCGCTCGCCGCCTACTTCACCCTGCCGTTCCGCGCCGGCACCCTGGCGATGGTCATCGGCCTCGGCCCGCTGACGCTGCTGCGGCCGCTCGCCGTTGCGGCGGGCTGCCTCGGCGCGGTGGTCAACGGCGGCGGCGCGGCAGCGCTGCTGGTCGGCGTGACCGCCGGTGCGGCGGTGCTGTGCGTCGAACCCCTGGTGCACCGCCGCTGGTACCGCGAGGTGCAGTAGCCCGGCTCGGGGCTCAGTCCTTGTACGGAACGAGTCTCCCCGGGAGGTGTGCCTCGGGAACCGTAGCCGCCGGAGCGGACACCCGGGTGAAGGCCCGGCGGTAGGTGCGGGGCGGGACTCCGCGGCGGCGGACGAACTGTTCGCGCAGGACGGCCGCGCTGCCGTAGCCGACCCGGCGGGCGATCTCCTCGACCGGCAGGTCGGTCGTCTCCAGGAGTTCCTCGGCGCCGCTCAGCCGCAGGTCCCGCAGCCAGGCGTGCGGGGTGGTGCCGGTGGCCGCGGCGAAGCGGCGGAGGAAGGAGCGCTTGCTCATCATCGCCCGCTGCGCCAACTCCGCGACCGGCAGCGGCTCGTGGAGGTGCCCGCGGGCCCAGGCCAGCACCTCGGCGAGGCGCTCGTCCTGGCCGTCCTCGGGGACGGGCACGGCCAGGTACTGGGCCTGCCCGCCGTCGCGGTGGGAAGGCAGCACCATGTCCCGGGCGATGTGGTTGGCCAGGGCGGTTCCGTGCTCCCGCCGGATCAGGTGCAGGCACAGGTCGAAGCCGGCGGCGGCTCCCGCTCCCGTGGTGATCCGCCCCTCGTCGAGGTAGAGCGCGTCGGGTTCGACGGTGACGTCCGGGTAGGTGCGGGCCAGCAACCCGGCGAACCGCCAGTGCGTGGTGGCCCGACGGCCGGCGAGCAGACCGGCGGCGGCGAGCGCGAACGTGCCGACGCAGTGGGCGGCGACCAGCGCTCCGCGCTCGTGCGCGGCCGACAGCGCGTCGAGCACGGCGGGAGAGGGCGGCGTACGGAATCCGGCGCCGGGCAGGGCGAGCACGAGATCGGCGGCGGCCAGCCGGTCCAGGCCGTGCTCGACGGCGATCGGCACGCCCAGGTCGGTCGGGACGCTTCCCGTCCGGTCCGCGCAGAGGGCGAAGTCGAAGCCCGGTGCCGCCTCCCCGTGCGGGCCGAACACCTCGGCGACGATGCCGACGGCCAGCATGCCGACGCCGGGCGGGACGTACGCGGCGACGGTCGTGAAGGGAGCCGTGGAAGCCATCCGCGGATGATGGCACATTTCCTGCGATCAGTGGCATCCGTGCCACTCGTCGGGGGCGGGCCGGTCCGAAAGGATCGGGGCATGAACGACGCACCGCTCGGCCGCAGCGCCCAGTACCAGGTCCTGACCACCGGCTACGTCGGCTCCACCGGCCCCGGGGTCGCCGCCACCGTCTCCTACGTCGCGGACGCGGGACGGCACGTGATCTTCGACCCGGGCATGGTCTCCGGCCACGACGACATCCTCGCCCCGCTCGCCGAGTTGGGGCTCGGCCCCGACGACATCACCGATGTCGTGCTCAGCCACCACCACCCGGACAACACCATGAACGTCGGCCTGTTCGGGAAGGCCCGGGTCCACGACCACAAGGTCGAGTACCAGGGCCACCACTGGACCAACCGCGACGCCGAGGGCTACGAACTCACCCCCTCCCTGCGCCTCATCCGCACCCCCGGCCACAGCCACGAGGACATCACCCTGCTGGCCGGCACGGACGCGGGCGTCGTCGCCTTCGCCGGCGACCTGTGGTGGCACCGGAACGGCCCGGCCGACGACCCGGTCGCCCCCGACCGCGAGGTCCTGCGGGCCTCCCGCCGCCGGGTGCTCGCGGCGGCCGACGTGATCGTCCCCGGCCACGGCGCCCCGTTCACGGCCGACGACAACCCGCCGCTGTAGCAGGACCGACCATTCACTTCGGCCTCACCGAGGAGCTCACGCGCCCGACGCGGAGCGATCATGCGGCCACCTGCTGCGCCCCCGAGGGCCTCGACTCGGACGACAGGTCCATATGGATTTCTGTATAATCACTGCGTGAGCGATCCGTGGCAGATCGAGATCGAGCCGGAAGTCCGACGTTGGTTGGAACTCCTGCCGGACACCCAGTACGACAAAGCTGAGCGGGCGGCCGACATGCTCGCGGCCCACCCAACCACGCTCGGGGAGCCGTACACCCGCCACCTCGGGGGCAAACTGCGCGAGCTGCGCTTCACCATGGACGGCAACGCCGTACGCATCACATACTGGCTCACCCCCGAGCGGCGAATCGTGTTGCTGACGGTGTTCCGCAAGACCAGGCAGCGCGAGACGGCCGAGGTCGAGCGCGCCCACCAGGCCCAGAAGGCATGCGAGGCGGACCATGGTCCCGCCGAGCACAGCTATGACCGGATCAAGGAGGAAAGCCTGTGAACCACTCGCAGTGGAAGACCCGCCGGACCAAGAGGCTCCTCGGAGAGTCGGTCGAGGAGTCCCCGGCCTACTTGGAAGCCGGATACGCATTTGCACTTGGCCAGGCCGTATACGACCGCCGCACTGAACTTGGCTTCTCTCAGGCTGAGTTGGCGCGGCGCGCAGGAATGACCCAGCCACAGATCTCCAACATCGAGGGCGGCGACGCCGCGCCCACCCTGCCGCTGCTCACCCGCCTGGCCAAGGCCCTGGATGCATCACTGACCATCGACTTGGACGGCGACACCTCGGCATTCGTGTTCACCCCGCACCGCGTCCCCGAGCCCGACCAGGCACCTGCGGACGGACGCTCCTCAGCGGCCTGACCCGGACCGCCCCCGTAGGCTGTGGGACGAGGCCGCGGCCGCGTATCAGTGGTGGTCCGGCCAGGGCCGCCCCGGCCATGACCGGTTCGGCCTGACCGTCACCCCTGACGGCCAGTACGTCTGGCTGGACTCCCCCGACCATCCCGTCCCACAGCGCTGATCGGGCCCGGCCGTCCGCACCGGACGGCCGGGCCCCCCGAGTGACCCGCGCGGGCACCGCTCACGGGTGCTGGAACAGCACCTCCGGGTTGGCCGCCGACGGGCCGTCGAGCAGGGGCGGGTGGAGGCCCTTCAGGGTGCGGTCGAGGAAGGCTCCGACGTACTCCCGGGTCAGCTGCATGCCGCGCTCCGGTGAGGTGGTCGTCCCCGGAGGCATCGGCAGGCCGATCCCGGCGGCCAGCACCGGGACGTCCGTGAAGCTCGCGTGGTTGGTGCCCGTGACGGCCAGCCAGGGCTTGTAGCCCTTCCAGCCGGCCCAGGCCTGCCCCCAGGAAGGGTCCCCGCCGTCGGCGGTGTGGTTGCTCTGCTTGCCGAGCAGGAGGAACGAGCGCCCGGCCAGCGTGTCGGCCGGGACGGGCGGGAAGAACGATCCGTCCATGTTCACCCCGGCCCGGATCCGCCGGTCCTCGGCCATCGCCGTCAGCGCCGACGCGCCGCCGATGGAGTGCCCGGCCATGCCGATGCGGTCGCGGTCGATCAGGTGCGACAGACGCCAGGCGGGGTCGTGCCCGGTCAGCCGGTCCAGGACGAACGAGACGTCCTTCGCCCGGCTGTCGGGGAGGGTGTCCGGGGCGCCGCTGTCGCACAGCGCGCAGCCCGGGGTGGTGCCGTCGGCGAGCGTCTCGCCGGAGTCCTCGTAGGTGTGGCCGACCAGGGCCACGACGTAGCCGCGGGAGGCCAGGTCGGTGGCCAGGCCGGTCAGCGTGGCGCGGGGGTTCTCGAAGCCGGGCGAGAGGACGACCAGCGGGTGCTTCCCGCCGACGGGCTTCGCGCCGGTGTAGGCGTACGTCCTGGTGTCCGCGAGGTCCTGCGGCCGGGCTCCGGTGCCCGGCGGGACCCGCGTCGCCACGAAGCCCTGGGCCTCGCCGAGGGTCATGTAGGGAGCGGGGACGCCGGTGCCCTCCCGGGCGGGGTAGAACATCGACACCGCCACCTGCCGCGGGCCGGCCGAGGGCACCCACGGGTCGGTGCGGCCCTGGTCGGTCAGGTGCAGCACCTCCTCGCCGACCGCGTACGGCCCGGTGGGGCGCGGCAGTTCACCGTGGAAGGCGGCCGGGGTCACCGCGCCGGGCGCAGCAGCGGACAACGATGAAGACGGCGAGGCCATGGCGGCCCCGGCCGTCGGGAGGGGCAGGGCGAGGAGGAGGGCGGCGAGGGCCGCGATGCGGCGGGATCGGTTCATGACCGCGAGACTAGGTTCGCGGTCGGGGCCCTCGAATCAGCCCGATTGATGCATTCCCGGGCCGTGGTCATCCGGAGGATTCAGCGGCGTCATCCCCGTGGATGACGCCGCGCCGTCCGCTTCAGGCGTTGACGGCCGGGCGCTCGGTGGTGGCGATCGTCGCGGAGCCGACGACCCGGGTGCCGTCGTACAGCACCACCGCCTGGCCGGGCGCGATGCCCCGGACCGGGGTGTCCAGCCGGACGCGCAGCTCACCGTCGACCACCGACGCGGAGACCGGCACCTCCTCGCCGTGGGCGCGCAGCTGGGCGGTGTAACGGCCGTCCGCCAGCGGCTCGGTGCCGCACCAGCGGGGGCGGATGGCGGTCAGCCCGGTCACGTCGAGGCCCTCGACCGGGCCGACCGTCACGGTGTTGTTCACCGGCGAGATGTCCAGCACGTACCGCGGCTTGCCGTCCGCCGCCGGGCGGCCGATCCGCAGGCCCTTGCGCTGGCCGATGGTGAAGCCGTACGCGCCGTCGTGCTCGCCGAGCTTGGTGCCGTCGACGTCGAGGATGTCGCCGGTCGCCGTGCCGAGGTGCTTGGCCAGGAAGCCCTGGGTGTCGCCGTCCGCGATGAAGCAGATGTCGTGGCTGTCGGGCTTCTTCGCGACTGCCAGGCCCCGGCGCTCGGCCTCCTCGCGGATGGCGTCCTTGGTGGTGTCGCCGAGCGGGAAGAGCGAGTGGGCGAGCTGGTCGGCGTCGAGCACACCGAGCACGTACGACTGGTCCTTGGCGCCGTCGACGGCGCGGTGCAGCTCGCGGGAGCCGTCCGGGAGGTCGACGATGCGGGCGTAGTGGCCGGTGCAGACGGCGTCGAAGCCGAGCGCGATCGCCTTGTCCAGCAGCGCGGCGAACTTGATCTTCTCGTTGCAGCGCAGGCACGGGTTGGGCGTGCGGCCGGCGGCGTACTCGGCGACGAAGTCGTCGATGACGTCCTCGCGGAAGCGCTCGGCGAGGTCCCAGACGTAGAAGGGGATGCCGATCACGTCGGCGGCCCGCCAGGCGTCCCGGGAGTCCTCGATGGTGCAGCAGCCGCGGGCCCCGGTCCGGAAGGACTGCGGGTTGGCGGACAGCGCCAGGTGGACGCCGGTCACCTCGTGCCCCGCTTCGACGGCGCGGGCGGCGGCGACGGCGGAGTCGACTCCGCCGGACATCGCCGCGAGCACGCGCAGACGGCCGGTGGACGGAGTGGTCGGGGCACCCGGGAAGTCAGTCATGGTGACTACAAGAGTACGTGGCCGCCGAACATGCCCGCCCCGGTAATTCCTACCGCCGCACCGACGCCAGCCCGGCATTGCGCGCCCGCTGGACGACCGGCCCGATGGCCTCCGCGAGCGCCGTGACGTCCTCCGGCACCGAGGTGTGCCCGAGCGAGAACCGCAGCGACGCGCGCGCCAGCAGCGGATCGACGCCCATGGCGAGCAGGACGTGGCTGGGCTGCGGCACCCCGGCGGTGCACGCGGAGCCGGTCGAGCACTCGATGCCGGCCGCGTCGAGCAGCATCAGCAGTGCGTCGCCCTCGCAGCCGGGGAAGGAGAAGTGGGCGTTGGCGGGCAGCCGGCCGCCGGGCTCCGGGTCGCCGTTGAGCACCGCGTCGGGCACCGCGGCCAGCACCGCCGAGACCAGTGAGTCCCGGAGCCCGCCGAGCAGCACCGCCTGCTCTTCCCGGTGCGCGACGGCCCACGCCGCGGCGGCCGCGAAGCCGGCTGCGCCGGGGGCGTCCAGGGTGCCGGAGCGGACGTCGCGTTCCTGTCCGCCGCCGTGCAGCAGCGGTACGGGCTTGGCGCCGCGGGAGAGCAGCAGCGCGCCGATGCCGAACGGGCCGCCGATCTTGTGGCCGGTGACGGTGAGTGCGGTGAGCCCCGACTCGGCGAAGGAGACCGGGAGCTGACCGAGCGCCTGCACCGCGTCGGCGTGCATCGGGATGCCGTACTCGGCCGCGACGGCGGCGAGTTCGCGCACCGGCTGGACGGTGCCGACCTCGTTGTTGGCCCACATCACGGTGACCAGCGCCACGGACGCCGGGTCCCGCTCGATCGCGGCGCGCAGCGCCTCCGGGTGCACCCGCCCGTACGGGTCCACCGGCAGGTACTCGACGGACGCGCCCTCGTGCTCGGAGAGCCAGTGCACCGCGTCCAGCACCGCGTGGTGCTCGACGGGGCTGCTCAGCACCCGGGTGCGGGCCGGGTCGGCGTCCCGGCGGGCCCAGTAGAGGCCCTTGACCGCCAGGTTGTCCGACTCGGTGCCGCCGCCGGTGAAGACGATCTCGCTCGGCCGGGCACCCAGCGACTCGGCCAGCGACTCGCGGGACTCCTCGACCACCCGGCGGGCCCGGCGGCCGGCCGCGTGCAGGGCCGAGGCGTTGCCGACCACCCCCAGGTGCGCCGTCATCGCGGCGATCGCCTCGGGCAGCATCGGCGTGGTCGCCGCATGGTCCAGGTATGGCATAACCATCCGATTGTAGAGGGCCGCACCGCGCAGCCCTCCAGGCCTGCGCATCGATCCGGCCATCGCGCGTACGATCCGGCGCGGCGCCGGGCAGTGGTCTGCACCACTGCCGGACGACCGTGTCCGGCACTGGTTTGTACCACTGCACCACCCAGCGGTTAGCCTGACGCCACTTCTCAGCCGGAACCACGGGGGGCGCCATGACGCAGTCGGTCGACCGCGCGCTGACCCTGCTCGGCGCGCTCGGCGAGGCACCGCTCTCCCTCGACCAGGCCGCGACCAGCCTCGGGGTGCACAAGTCCACCGCACTGCGGCTGCTGCGCACCCTGGAGGAGCACGGCTTCGCCCGGCGCCAGCCCGACCTGCGCTACCGGCTCGGCGGCCGGGTGCTGTCGCTGGCCCACCGGGCGCTGGAGGACTTCGACGTCCGGCAGGTGGCCGCGCCGTACCTGGCCGAGCTCAACGCCCGCTGCGGGTTCACCGTCCGGCTCGCCGTGTTGCACGACGGCGAGGTGCTGTACCTGGACGAGGTGGCCGGCCCGGCGGCCGCCGGGCCGTCCCGGATCGGGCGGCGGGCCCCGGTGACGGGCACGGCGGTGGGCCGGGTGTTGCTGGCCGGGCTGCCGGCGGACGGCGTGCCCGAGGAGCCCGAGCTGGCGGCGGTGCGCCGCCGGGGCTGGGCGGCGGAGTCGGCCGAGCACCGGGAGCCGGTGACCTGCGTGGCCGCGCCGGTCGCGGGCAGCGGCGGGCGGACGGTCGCGGCCTGCGCGCTGAGCGCCCCGGCCGCCGAGGTGCCCGCGGCCGAACTCGCCCGGATGGTGCCGGAACTGCTGTGCACGGCCGAGGCGATCTCGCTCGCGTACGGCGGTTCGCCTACTCCTCGCTGGTGCGAGAACCGTTGCGGTGCCAAGCCCGCGGGGCACGCCAGCCGTACTTCAGGGCGAGCATCCGCAGGCCGAAGGCGGTGAGCGCGGCGGCGGTGCCGGTCACGCCGGTGAGCCGGTCCGCGCCGATCAGCACCGCGACCAGGGCGGCGCCCACCAGGGCCGGAACGGCGTAGATCTCCCGGTCCCAGCGCAGCAGCGAGGGGATCTCCCCCGCGAGGACGTCGCGGATCACGCCGCCGCCGGCCGCGGTGACCATGCCGAGCGCGATCGACGCGACCGCGCCGAGCCCGAAGTCGTGCGCCTTGGCGGTGCCGGTGACGCAGAACAGTCCGAGCCCGAGGGCGTCCAGGGTCTGCACGGCGCGGTTGATCCGCTCGACCTCGGGGTGCAGGAAGAACACCACCAGCGCGGCGACGAGCGGGGTCACGAAGTAGCCGAGGTTGGTGAACGCGGCGACCGGGGTCGCCCCGATCACCAGGTCGCGCATGACTCCGCCGCCGAGGGCCGTGACCTCGGCCAGCACACAGATCCCGAAGATGTCCATGTTCTTGCGGACGGCGAGCAGGCCCCCGGAGAGGGCGAAGACGAAGATGCCGATGAGGTCCAGCGACTGCTGCACGTCGGAGGGGAAGATCTGCGAGGTCACCACACAACTATGACTTGTCCGGAATCCTCCCCTCCGCCTGTGGTGTCAGGAGGAGGCTTCCTCCGCTGCCGGCCGGGCGTCCTCCGGGCTGCGCCGGTCGTTCCCCTCGCTGTGCTCGGGGAAGTGGCACGCCACCTGGTGCCCGGTCTTCAGCGCGGTCAGCGGCGGCTCCTGGGTGGCGCAGATCTCCTGGGCCTTCCAGCAGCGGGTGCGGAAGCGGCAGCCGCTGGGCGGGTTGATCGGGGAGGGGACGTCGCCGGTGAGCAGGATCCGCTCGCGCCCGGCGCTCTGGCGGCGGCGCGGGTCGGGGACCGGCACCGCGGACATCAGCGCGTTGGTGTACGGGTGCATCGGGGTGCGGTAGAGCGAGTCCCGGTCGGCGATCTCCACGACCTTGCCGAGGTACATCACCGCCACCCGGTCCGAGACGTGCCGGACCACCGAGAGGTCGTGCGCGATGATCAGGTAGGTCAGGCCGAGCTCCTGCTGGAGGTCGTCCAGCAGGTTGACCACCTGCGCCTGGATGGAGACGTCCAGGGCCGAGACCGGCTCGTCCGCGACGATCATCTTCGGCTTCAGCGCGAGCGCCCGGGCGATGCCGATGCGCTGGCGCTGGCCGCCGGAGAACTCGTGCGGGTAGCGGTTGTAGTGCTCGGGGCTGAGGCCGCACAGCTCCAGCAGTTCCTGGACGGCCTTCTTGAGCCCGCCCGCCGGCACCGCGTCCTGCAGCTTGAACGGCGCGCCGACGATGGTGCCGACGGTGTGCCGCGGGTTCAGCGAGGAGTACGGGTCCTGGAAGATCATCTGGATGTCGCGGCGCAGCGGTCGCATCGCCCCGACGCTCAGGTGGGTGATGTCGGTGCCCTCGAACTCGATCTTCCCGCCGGTCGGTTCGTCGAGCCTGGTGACCAGCCGGCCCATGGTCGACTTGCCGCAGCCGGACTCGCCGACGACACCGAGCGTCTCGCCGGCGTTGACGGTGAAGTCGATGCCGTCGACGGCCCGCACCGCGCCGGTCTGGCGCCGCAGCAGCCCGCTGCGGATCGGGAAGTGCCGGGCCAGGCCGGTCACCTTCAGCAGCGGCTCGCGGTCGGAGGCAGGTGCCGGCGACGGGATCGCCGCCGCCTGGCTCGCCTGAGTGTCCGTCATCGGTTCTCTCCAGAAAGGTGGTACGAGGCCGGGCTCACAGCCGGGGCGCGATCTCTTCGGCGAAGATGCGGTGCCGCTCGTCGGCCGACAGGTGACAGGCCGCGAAGTGCCCGGGCGCCGCCTCGGCCAGCACCGGGAGGTCGCTCGTGGAGCGCCCGTCGGTCAGGGCGGCGTACGCACAGCGCGGGTGGAAGGCGCAGCCCGTCGGCACGTTGATCAGGCTGGGCGGGGTGCCCTTGACCGGGACGAGCCGGTCCTGCAGCTCCCGGTCCAGGCGCGGCATCGAGCCCAGCAGGCCCCAGGTGTAGGGGTGTTCGGGCGCGTCGAAGAGGGTCTCGGCCGGGCCGCGCTCGATGCACTTGCCGCCGTACATGACCAGGATGTCGTCGGCCAGTTCGGCGACCACCCCGAGGTCGTGGGTGATGATGATGACGGCTGAGCCGAACTCCTCCTGGAGGTCGCGGATGAGGTCCAGGATCTGCGCCTGGACGGTGACGTCCAGGGCGGTGGTGGGCTCGTCGGCGATCAGCAGGGAGGGGTCGTTGACCAGCGCCATGGCGATCATCGCGCGCTGGCGCATGCCGCCGGAGAACTGGTGCGGGTAGTCGTCCACCCGGCGGTCGGGCTGCGGGATGCCGACGCGGTCGAGCATCTCGATCGCGCGGGCCCGGGCCTTCTTCTTGTTGGCCTCGGGGTGGTGCACCCGGTAGGCCTCGACGATCTGCTGCCCCACCGTGTAGTAGGGGTGCATCGCGGTCAGCGGGTCCTGGAAGATCATCGCCAGTTCGCGGCCGCGCAGTTGGCGCACCCGGTCCGGGCCGGCCGCGATCAGGTCCTCGCCGTTCAGCCGGATCTCGCCGCTGATCCGGGCCCGCTTGGAGCGGTGCAGGCCCATGATGCCCAGCGAGGTGACGGACTTGCCGGAGCCGGACTCGCCGACGATGCCGAGGGTGCGTCCCTTGTGCAGGTCGAAGCTGACGCCGTCCACCGAGCGGACCAGGCCGTCGTCGGTGTCGAAGTGGATCCGCAGGTCCCGCACGGACAGGAACGGGTCGCCGGACGGTGCGGGAGCGGGAGCGGCGGCGGCCGTGGTCTTCTGGAGCTCGGTCACGAGAGCCTCACCCGGGGGTCGACGAGGGCGTACAGGAGGTCGACCACGAGGTTGCAGGCGACGATGAAGAAGGCGGCGAGCAGGGTGACGCCGAGGATCTTGGGCAGGTCGTTGTCGGAGATCGCCTGGACGGCGAACTGGCCGACGCCCTGGAGCGAGAAGACCTGCTCGGTGATCAGCGCGCCGCCGAGCAGCAGCCCGAGGTCCATGCCGAAGATGGTGACGATCGGGGTGAGCGCGGCGCGCAGCCCGTGCCGGGTGACGACCTTGCGCTCGGCCAGGCCCTTGGCCCGGGCGGTGCGGATGTAGTCCTCGCTCATCGTCTCCAGCATTCCGGCGCGGGTGAGCCGGGCGTAGAGCGCGGAGTAGAGGAAGGCCAGCGAGATCCAGGGGAGGATCAGGTTGCGGGCCCACATCAGCGGGTTGTCGGTGAAGTCGACGTACTGCAGGTTGTCCAGGATCGGCCACTCGTAGCTGAACAGCGTGAGCAGCAGCGCGCCGGTGAAGAAGACCGGCAGCGAGACGCCGGCGAGGGCGACGCCCATGGAGAGCCGGTCGAAGATCGACCGCGGCTTGAGGGCGGAGACGACGCCGGTGGCGACGCCGGAGACCAGCCAGAGCACGGCCGCGCCGATGGCGAGCGAGATGGTGACCGGGATCCGCTTGGACAGCTCGGGCCAGACCTCCAGGTGGTTCTTGAAGGAGTAGCCGAAGCAGGGCACGTGGCAGGTGGCCGGTTCCGGCCCGAACTTGTACTCGGCGCCGCTGACCAGCCCCTTGAGGAAGTTCCAGTACTGGGTGTACAGCGGCTGGTCGAGGCCGAGGTTCTGCTTGACCGCGGCGATCGCCTCGGGTGAGGGGTTCTTCCCGATGTACTGGGCGGCCAGTTGGTCGGCCGTCTCGCCGGCGACGCGCGGGAGCAGGAAGAAGATCGCGAAGGTGACCGCGCTGACGACCAGCAGCAGTAGCACCGCCGCGAAGATCCTGCGGATGATGTAGGCAAACACAGTTGGGCGGCTCCGGCGGCCCGCCGCCGTCCGGGATCTTCCGGACGGCGGCGGGCGCCGCTGCCTTCACCTGCCTTCAGGGATGCGGAGCCAGGCTCTTACTTGGTGGTGCCGATGTTCAGGTAGTCGTACTCACCCGAGAACGCCGGCGTGGAGGCCAGGTTGGTGGCGTTGTCCGGGCGGTACAGGAAGACCTTGAAGTAGGTCAGCGGGACGATGACCGCCTGGTCCATGACCTTCTTGTCGATGTCGCCGTAGATCTTCTCGCGGGCCGCCTTGTCCGGGTTGACGGCGGCGTCGTCGAGCAGCTTGTTGACCGACGGGTCGTCCAGCTGGGACAGGTTGCTGTTGCCGGAGGGCTTGATCGCGCGGCCGTCGACGATCTGCTGCAGGAAGCCGTAGCCGGTCGGCCAGTCGGCACCCCACTGCATCATCATCAGACCGATGTTGTGGTCCTGGGTGAACTGCGGGGCACCGGCGCTGTCGGTCAGGTACTTGCCCTGCGGGTACTGCTGGATCTCGGCGTTGATGCCGACCTTCTTCAGCGCGGCCTGGATCGAGGTGGCCGCGGCGACCTCGGTGGCGCGCTCGGTCCGGGCCGAGATGACGGTGTTGATGCTGTCCTTGCCGCAGGCCTTCAGGGCGTCCTTGGCCTTGGCCTCGTCACCCTTGTTGTCCTTGGTCTCGAACGCGTTGAAGTCCTGGTGGCCCGGGATGTCCGGCGGGAGCACCGTGTTGGCGATCTGGCCGCGGATCGGGCCGCCCTCGGCGGTCTGCACCGAGACCTTGTCGATCGCGAACTGGACGGCCTTGCGGCAGTCGACGTTGTCGAACGGCGCGACCTTGGAGTTGATCGCCAGGTAGACCAGACGGCCGCCGTAGGCGTTGTCGGTGCTGGCCTTCAGCTTCGGGTTCTGCAGGATCTGCGCCTGGGTCTGCGGGTCGACGCCGCCGCCCACCAGGTCGACCTGGGCGTTGCCGGCCAGCAGGTCCTTGTCGATGGTGGCCTGGTCGATGTTCATCTTGAGCACGATCTTCTCCGGAAGCTGCTTCCGGATCGGGTCGGTGCTCTTGTCCCAGTTGGTGTTGGGCACCAGGACGGCCTGCTTGCCGTCCTCGTAGGACTCGAACTTGAAGGAGCCCGAGGACACGATGTGCTTCACGTAGTCGGCACCGGTGTCCTTGGCCTGCGGGACCGGCGCGGTCTGCGGGGCGCTGACCAGGTAGTCGAAGTCCGCGAACGGGTGCTTCAGGTGGAAGACGATCGTGGTGTCGTCCGGCGTCTCGATCGAGTTCAGGCCGCCGGCCTTGTCCTTGTACGGGCCCGCGTACGGCGTGTCGTTGTCGACCAGCAGGTCGTGGAAGTAGGTCGGGCCGTTGGAGTTCACGTCCGGCGCGAAGTTGGAGCGCTCGACGGCGTACTTGACGTCCTTCGAGGAGATCGGGGTGCCGTCGTCGTACTTCAGGCCCTGGCGCAGCTTGTACGTCCAGGTCAGGCCGTCCGCGCTGGGCTGGCCCATCGACTCGGCGAGGTCCGGGACGAGCTTGTTGCCGTCCTCGCCCGCGGCCGGGTTGAAGGTGGTCAGCGGGCGGGCGTACAGGCGCGAGAAGTTGTAGATGTACGCGTAGTACGTGTTGCCCGGGTCGAGCGAGTCCGGGGTGCCCTTCATCTCGAAGGTGACCGTCCCGCCCTTCTTGTCCGAGGCGTTGACGATGTTCTTGGTGGCCGCGTTGGCTCCGCCACCCGATGCGGAGGACGAGTTGTCGTCGCTCTTCTTCGGCGAGCTGGAGCAGCCGGTCACGACCAGGACCGCGGCGGCGGCCGCCGCGGTCAGGGCGACGGTACGGGACCTACGCATGGGAGAGATCAACCCCTTGGGGATGTGGAGGCGGTGGAGGGTCCTGACGCGGAGTCAGCTGCTCGGAGTCAGTTGCTCTTGGGATCGAGGGCGTCGCGCAGCCCGTCGCCGAGCAGGTTGAAGGCGAGCACGGTGATGAAGATCGCCACACCGGGGACCACCATGTACTGGGGGTCCACCTGGTAGTACCGGATCGCGTCCTGGAGCATCCCGCCCCAGGAGGCCTGCGGGGGCTGGATGCCGACGCCGAGGAAGCTCAGTCCGGCTTCGAAGAGGATGTTGGTCGGGATCAGCAGGGTCGAGTAGACCAGGATCGGACCGACCAGGTTCGGCAGCAGTTCCTTGAACAGGATGAACGGGCCGCGGGCGCCGAGGCTGCGGGCCGCGTGCACGAACTCCCGCTCGCGCAGGGAGAGCGTCTGTCCGCGCACGATCCGGCCCATGTAGGGCCAGTTGAAGAAGCCGATCACGAAGATCAGCACCATGATGTGCAGCGGCAGGCCGTGCAGGCCGAACGCACCGCCCTGCAGCGAGGTCGAGATGGCGATCGCGAACAGCAGCAGCGGGAAGGCCAGGAAGACGTCCATGATCCGGCTGATCAGCGTGTCCACCCAGCCGCCGTAGTAGCCGGCCATGATGCCGAGCACGGTGCCGATGGTGTTGGACAGCACGGTCGCGCCGAAGGCGACCAGCAGGGAGACCCAGGAGCCCTCGATCACACGGGTGAGCAGGTCCCGGCCCTGCAGCGGGTCGATGCCGAGCGGGTGGTCCCCGCTCATGCCGCCCCAGTCGCCGAGCGGCAGACCGCCGAGGTCGGCGTCCAGCAGGTCCTGGTGGAGGGCGTCCGGGTCGAGCCCGAACATCGACTCGATCGGCTTGGCCAGCACGGCGAGCAGGATCAGCAGGATCACCACGACGCCGCCGATGACGGCGGCCTTGTCGCGCTTGAAGCGCGTCCAGGCGATCTGGCCGAGGGAGCGGCCCTCGATCTTCTTGGCCGGGCTCGGGGCGGCGGCTGCCTCCGGCTCGTTCCCGGCGGTGGTCACGGATGCGGTCATGGTCAGTTGGTCCCCTCGCCGACGGTGGCCGGCCCACGGGTGCCGGTCGCCGGCTTCGGCGGTGCGGCTGCGGACGTGCGAAAGCTGTAGGAGGAGCGGGTGTTCGCGACAGTGCTTCGTGCACGGGCACTGTCGCCACGCGGCATGGGCTTCGCGTGGACGAGCGGTCGGCGTGCGCGCTCACCTTTGTGGGGTTCCAGGACGCGCGGTGCGTTGCGCAGAACTCTCTGCCATGCGAACTGGCTTGCGCCAGCCCTGACAACCGACAGATGCCCAACTGTGATCTGCAGGCATGCATCTCCCCGATCTCCGGCATATACCTCTTCACATGGCTGTAACAGGCATGTCAAGATGACCGGACCTCATATCCGGAAATCCGTCCGGAAAGCATCGAAGCCGACTTGATGGACAATCAAGTCGGCTTCGTGGCAAGGATTTCGGGTTTGGCAATCAGCGCCCGGGGTAGCCCGGCCACGGCTGCTGGGGCTGCTGCTGCCAGCCCGGCGCAGGCGCCTGCGTGCCGTACGCCCACCCCGGCGTCGGCTGCCCCGGCATCGACGGCCCCGGGTACGCGGGCGGCGGCACCGGCGGGTACGGACCGGTCGCCGGGCGCCCGGACTCCCGGTCGAAGAACGGCCGCGAGTTGGCGCGCATCCACAGCGCCACCGGGTCGTACTCGTCCGACATCGCCACCGTGGACACCGCGAGCCCCTCCGGGGCCACCGCGATCGCCCGCTGCATCAGGGCGCGCACCGCCTCCACCGCGGGCGGAGAACTCTCGTACAGGTCCAGGCCGATCGCCAGGTACGGCTCCCCCACCGCCGGCTGCACCCAGGCCCGGCGCAGCGCCCGCACCGCGCGCACCTCACCGGCCTGCCGCTCCAGCAGCGCGAAGAACGGCTGCGCGTTGACCTGCGGCTCGCTCAGCTTCAGCGGACCGGCCGGCAGCCGGTCCAGGCCCGCGGCGATCCGCCGCAGGTCGGCCCAGGGCACGCCGACACCGCCGCCGGGGGCGTGCGGGTTGAGCCACAGGCCCCAGCGGGTGCGGTACAGCGACGCGGCGATCTCCCGGCCGGAGATGACCTCGTGGGCCCGCGCCCAGCCGGACGCGGCGAGCTGCTCGGGCGAGGTGACGGCCGGCGCGTAGCCGTGGCCGCTGATCTCCATGTTCCCGTACTGCGCGTCCGGACTGCCCGGCGTGCCGTGCCAGAGCAGCATCCAGACCCGGCCGTCCGCCAGCGCGTGCAGCAGTCGCTCGTACGCGTCGTAGCGCTCCGGCGCGACCTCGCGCAGGGCGTGCTCCAACACGCCGGGGTCCGCTCCCGGGTGCCCGGCCGGGGCCTGGCCCCAGGGCCCCGGCGCCCCGCCCGCTCCCGTACCCGCACTCATGCGCCCACCTCGCCGCGCCTCTTTCCTCGAACCCGCCGGCCCGTCGGCCGTCTGCACGCACCCTATGGCGCGGCACCGGCCACCGCCACGGCGACGTGCCTACGAACGAACCCCGCTCACACCCGCGTGTAGAAAGGCATTACCCGGGTGAGCAGCCACTCGACCACCGGGTCGTCGGCGAGGTCGAGCAGTACGAGGTGGACGCCACCCGGCAGCGGCGCGGTTCCCAGCGCTCGGCCGAGCGCGTCGTTCACCGCGGCCGGCTCGGCCGGGGCCGCCGGATCCAACTGGACGCCCACGAACATCACGGTCGGCTCGCCCTCGATGCTGGCCAGCGCCCGGCGCGCGGTCAACACCCCGGGAAGGGCCGAAAGTTCGGCCCGGCAGGCGGCCAGGAAGTGCTCCGGGTCCTCGCCCGGCACCGGCTCGCGCAACGCCACCCGGCCGCCGGTCGGCGCCGCCGGATCCTCCGCGCCCTCCCAGCGGTCCTCGCGCGGACCGCGGCGCAGCTCGGCCACGCCCTGCGGCGGCACGGGGATGCCCACCGCCGCCTCCGGGTTCACCGCGATGCCCACGCCCAGTGGCAGCCCGCGGGCGAACTCCCAGACCGGCGCGATCGCGAAGGCCATCCCCGGCGCCTGCTGCAGGAACACCTCCTGCGAGGAGAACACCGGCACGTACGGGTCGCCGCCCAGCTCGATGATCGGCAGGTCCAGCGCCTGCCCCTGCGGGTCGGCCCCGGCCGGCAGCGGCACCCACACCTGGCTGCGGGCCAGCACCTCGATCACCCGCGGCGTCGCGCCCGGGTCGCCCATGGCCGCGGTCAGCACCTGCTCCAGCTCGTTGGCCGGCCACGTGCCACCCGACGGTGCCCCCTCGGGACCGCCCCACCCCTGCTGCTGCTCCACCGGGTACCCCATGCGCCGCCGATTCCGCCCTCTGCCGGTCGGCCGCCCTCTGCTGCGCCGACGCGGAGCAGTCTAGGGCCCGTGTTCGGGACGGCGCGGGGTGGTCGGGTCCGCCGTTCCCGCCCGACCCGGTCCCCTCCTCCCGCCCGATCCCGGCCCCCTCCTCCCGTGTGACCGGGTCCCCTCTCCCTTCCCGGTCCGGGACGTGCCATGATGTGCGCGTCCGACGGCATGCGCCGCGGGCTCCACAACTCCATACCGGCCGCTCGAACCCGCGCGGGAGAGCCCGGAGTGCCGCCAGCGTGGCGGCAGAGCCGGCGCCGAAGGAGCAAGTCCTCCCCGGAATCTCTCAGGCCCCCCTACCGCACGGGTTAGGCACATCTGGAAAGCGGCGCACGGCCCTGTCGCGCGCCCACCCACGGTGCAAGCCGCCATGCTGTCCCCCAAGCTGGAAACAGCTGCGGGCCGGCGGGGCGGTGAAGCTCTCAGGTTCGACGACAGATGGGGAGACCCACGCCGCCGCATGCCCGCGCGCAGGGTCGGCCCCCGAGCGGGTCCGGTCCGGCGCGTGCACCCCTGAGTGCCCCGACCGAGGAGTTCCTGGCCATGTCGTCCCTCCGCCTGACCGCGCTCGACGCGCTGCACCGCGCCCTCGGCGCGACCATGACCGACTTCGCCGGCTGGGACATGCCGCTGCGCTACGGCAGCGAGCGCGAGGAGCACCTCGCCGTCCGCACCAAGGCCGGTCTGTTCGACCTCTCCCACATGGGCGAGATCACCGTCACCGGCCCGCAGGCCGGGGAGATGCTGGACCACGCGCTGGTCGGCTTCGTCTCCGCGCTGGGCGTGCTGCGCGCCCGCTACACCATGATCTGCGCCGAGGACGGCGGCATCCTGGACGACCTGATCGTCTACCGCCTGCGCGAGGACGCCTTCCTGGTCGTCGCCAACGCCTCCAACGCCCAGCTGGTCCTCGACGAGCTGATCGCCCGCGCCAAGGGCTTCGACGCCGTCGTCACCGACGACCGCGACACCTACGCGCTGATCGCCGTCCAGGGCCCGGAGTCGACCGCCATCCTGGCCGGGACCACCGACGCCGACCTGCCCGGCCTGAAGTACTACGCGATCCTCCCGGCCCAGGTCGCCGGCCGCGAGGTGCTGCTGGCCCGCACCGGCTACACCGGCGAGGACGGCTTCGAGATCTTCTGCCGCCCGGCCGACGCCGAGGAGATCTGGCAGGCGCTGACCGCCGCCGGCGAGGGCCGCGGCCTGGTCCCGTGCGGCCTGTCCTGCCGCGACACGCTGCGCCTGGAGGCGGGCATGCCGCTGTACGGGCACGAGCTGTCCACCGACCTCACCCCGTTCGACGCGGGCCTGGGCCGGGTCGTCCGCTTCGACAAGACCACCAACGAGGGCGCCTTCGTCGGCCGCAAGGCGCTGGAGCAGGCCGCCGCCGCGGCCGAGGCCAACCCGCCGCGGGTGCTGGTCGGCCTGGTCTCCGAGGGCAAGCGCGTCCCGCGCGCCGAGTACAGCGTGGTCTCCGCCGACGGTGCCCCGATCGGCCGGATCACCTCCGGCGCGCCGTCCCCGACGCTGGGCCAGCCGATCGCGATGGCCTACGTCGACGCGGCCCACGCCGCTCCCGGCAGCACCGTCGCGGTGGACGTCCGCGGCAAGCACGAGCCGGTCCGGGTCGTGGCGCTGCCCTTCTACAAGCGCGCCCGCTGACGCCCGTCCGGGCCCCCCGTTTTCCCATAGACGCAGGTCGAAGCCGTCCGCGCGGCGGCCCGCTTCGTCGTACCCGCTTCCCATCCTGGAGAATGACGTCATGAGCAACCCCCAGCACCTGCAGTACACCAAGGAGCACGAGTGGCTGACGGCCGCTGAGGACGGTGTTTCCACGGTCGGCATCACCAAGCACGCCGCCGACGCCCTCGGTGACATCGTCTACGTGCAGCTGCCGGCCGTCGGCGACACCATCACCGCCGGCGAGACCTGTGGCGAGCTGGAGTCCACCAAGTCGGTCAGCGACCTGTTCTCCCCGGTGACCGGTGAGGTCACCGAGATCAACGAGGACGTCGTCGCCGACCCGGCCACCGTGAACGCCGACCCGTTCGGCAGCGCCTGGCTGTTCAAGGTGCGCGTCGAGTCCACCGACGAGCTGCTCAGCGCCGACGAGTACGAGGCCCTCACCAACCCCCAGGGCTGATCCACTGGTGCCGGGGCGGGCCGCCGTGCCGCGGCCCACCCCGCGCCGTCTCCCCCCTGTCGCTCCTCCCGGGAAGACCACACCATGACGGTTCTCAACCAGTCCCTGCACGCCCTCGACCCGGAGATCGCCGCCGCGGTCGACGCCGAGCTGCACCGCCAGCAGACCACGCTGGAAATGATCGCCTCCGAGAACTTCGCCCCGGTGGCGGTCATGGAGGCCCAGGGCTCGGTGCTCACCAACAAGTACGCCGAGGGCTACCCCGGCCGTCGCTACTACGGCGGCTGCGAGCACGTCGACGTGGTCGAGCAGATCGCGATCGACCGCATCAAGGCCCTGTTCGGCGCCGAGCACGCCAACGTGCAGCCGCACTCCGGTGCGCAGGCCAACGCCGCCGCGATGTTCGCGCTGATCCAGCCGGGCGACACCATCCTGGGCCTGAACCTGGCGCACGGCGGTCACCTGACCCACGGCATGAAGATCAACTTCTCCGGCAAGCTCTACAACGTGGTCGCGTACCACGTGGACGAGAAGACCGGCCAGGTCGACATGGCCGAGGTCGAGCGCCTCGCCAAGGAGCACCAGCCCAAGCTGATCATCGCCGGCTGGTCCGCCTACCCGCGCCAGCTGGACTTCGCCGAGTTCCGCCGGGTCGCCGACGAGGTCGGCGCGCTGCTCATGGTGGACATGGCGCACTTCGCCGGCCTGGTGGCCGCGGGCCTGCACCCGAACCCGGTGCCCTACGCCGACGTGGTCACCACCACCACCCACAAGACCCTGGGCGGCCCGCGCGGCGGCGTCATCCTGTCCAAGGCCGAGTACGCCAAGAAGATCAACTCCGCGGTCTTCCCCGGCCAGCAGGGCGGCCCGCTGGAGCACGTGATCGCCGGCAAGGCGGTCGCCTTCAAGGTCGCGGCCTCGGAGGAGTTCAAGGAGCGCCAGCAGCGCACCCTGGACGGCGCGCGCATCCTGGCCGAGCGCCTGCTGCAGGCCGACGTCGCCGAAGCCGGCGCGTCCGTCCTGTCCGGCGGCACCGACGTCCACCTGGTCCTGGTCGACCTGCGCAACAGCCAGCTCGACGGCCAGCAGGCCGAGGACCGCCTGCACGAGGTCGGCATCACGGTCAACCGCAACGCGATCCCGAACGACCCCCGCCCGCCGATGGTCACCTCCGGCCTGCGCATCGGCACCCCGGCCCTGGCCACCCGCGGCTTCCAGGCCGAGGACTTCCGCGAGGTCGCCGACATCATCGCCGAGGCGCTCAAGCCCGCCTTCGACGAGACCGTCGCCGCCGCGCTGAAGGCCCGCGTCACCGCGCTGGCCGACAAGTACCCGCTGTACCCGAACCTGGCCAACCAGGACTAGTCCGTACCGGCCGGGAGTGGACGACCGGCCGGTGGACAGGGCCCGAGTGACCGGCCTCACCCCGCCGGTGGACCAGGGACCCCGGGGCACCGCGCACACTGGACAGTGCGCGCGGTGCCCCGTCCCGTGTCGGCTCGCGCCCGCCCACCCGAAGCAAGCAAGCCCCCCCACGCCCCGCCCGCAAGTCCTTCCACGAGACCAGACAAGGACGTCCTCCGTGGCCATCAGTGTCTTCGACCTCTTCTCCATCGGCATCGGCCCGTCGAGCTCCCACACCGTGGGTCCGATGCGCGCCGCCCGGATGTTCGCCCGCCGACTGCGGTCCGAAGGCCTGTTGGCCCAGGTGACGGGTGTGCGCGCCGAGCTGTACGGCTCGCTCGGTGCCACCGGCCACGGCCACGGCACCCCGAAGGCCGTCCTGCTCGGCCTGGAGAACAACTCGCCCCGCACCGTCGACGTCGACCAGGCCGACAAGGACGTCGAGCGGATCACCGCCGAGAAGCGGATCAACCTGCTCGGCGAGCACGTCATCGACTTCGACCCCGACAGCCAGCTCGTGCTGCACCGCCGCCGCTCGCTGCCCTACCACGCCAACGGCATGACCCTCTGGGCCTTCGCGGCGGACGGCTCGACGCTGCTGGAGAAGACCTACTACTCGGTCGGCGGCGGCTTCGTCGTCGACGAGGACGCCATCGGCGCGGACCGGGTCAAGCCCGACGACACCGCGCTGCGCTACCCCTTCCGCACCGGCGAGGAGCTGCTGCGGCTCACCCGCGAGACCGGCCTGTCCATCTCCGGCCTGATGCTGGAGAACGAGAAGGCCTGGCGCAGCGAGGAGGAGATCCGCACCGGCCTGCTGGAGATCTGGGCCGTGATGCAGGAGTGCGTCCGGGCCGGCATGAGCCGCGAGGGCATCCTGCCGGGCGGCCTCAAGGTCCGCCGCCGCGCCGCCTCGGGGGCCCGGGCGCTGCGCGCCGAGGGGATCGGGCCGGCCAACGCGATGGAGTGGGTGACCCTCTACGCGATGGCGGTCAACGAGGAGAACGCCTCGGGCCGCCGGGTGGTCACCGCGCCGACCAACGGCGCGGCGGGCATCATCCCGGCCGTCCTGCACTACTACCTGAACTTCATTCCGGGCGCCGACGACGACGGCATCGTCCGCTTCCTGCTCGCGGCCGGCGCGATCGGCATGCTGTTCAAGGAGAACGCCTCCATCTCCGGCGCCGAGGTCGGCTGCCAGGGCGAGGTCGGCTCCGCCTGCTCGATGGCCGCGGGCGGCCTCGCCGAGGTCCTCGGCGGCACCCCCGAGCAGGTCGAGAACGCCGCCGAGATCGGCATCGAGCACAACCTCGGCCTCACCTGCGACCCGGTCGGCGGCCTCGTCCAGATCCCCTGCATCGAGCGCAACGGCATGGCGTCGGTCAAGGCCGTCACCGCCGCCCGGATGGCGCTGCGCGGCGACGGCCGGCACCACGTCTCGCTGGACAAGGCGATCAAGACGATGAAGGAGACCGGGGCCGACATGAAGATCAAGTACAAGGAGACCTCGCGCGGCGGCCTCGCCGTGAACGTCATCGAGTGCTGATCCACGGCTGACCGGGCCCAAGCCCCCGGGCGGATTCCCCTCCGCCCGGGGGCCTTCGTCCTTCCGGTGCGCATTTTCACTGGCCGACCGACCGTCAGGAGGTCCATAATCACGGCCAGTTGGTTCACGCCGAAGGGGGAGGCGGATGACCTTCCAGCCCGGGCCGGTGCGGCCCGACGAGCCACCCGGACCACCCACGCCGCCCGACGAGCCGCCACCGTCGCCCCACGCGAAGTCCGAGGCCACCCGGCTGCTCTGCGCCGGGGTCTACCTCGACCCGGACTACCGGCGACGCGTCATCACCGAACTGGTCGAGCACGACGAGCGTTCCGTCCCGCCGTCCCTGGGCTTCGACCTGGTCACCGTCCTGGCGCACGCCCTGCGGGCCCGGGCGCTGGAGATCCGCACCGGCGCCGTGCTCGCCGCGCTCTGGTCGGGCTTCTTCCTCACCGACTACTGGGCGCTGATCCGGCACCCGCCGTCCGCCGACTACTGGAAGGCGTACGGCGAGGGGCTGACCAGCGGGTACCACGACTACGACCCGTACGGCCGGGAGTCGGTGTCCGACACCGCATGGGGTGCGATCTCCCACTACCTGCCGCCCTTCACGGCGACCTTCGCCGTCCTGTACGCCGTGGTATGTCTGCTGTCCTGGTACGCCAAGCCCCCGGAGGTCCGGCAGCACGCGCTGTACGCCCCCGTCGCTCCGGCCGACTCCCGGGCCTCCGAGCCCCGACGTACCGCCGCCGGACTGCTCACCGCCCTCGCCGTGACCGCCCAGATCCTGTACTGGGCGCTGGCGTTGACCTCCCTGCAGGACGGGGGCTGGGAGGGCACGCTGTTCCCGCTGGCGCTCGCGGTGACGGTGGGCTGGCACCGCCTCCAGGTCGCCCAGGCCCTCCGGAAGGAGCTGACCCGGGAGAACTTCCCGCGGCACCCGCGCCGGGTGCCCTTCCGGCCGCGCTACCTGGAGGTGCAGCGGGCCATCGCCCGGGAACAGTACTCGCAGCTCGTCGTCTACGACCCGGCCGACCCCTTCCTCGGCGCCGGATTCCCCTTCAAGGCCTGGCAGTTCACCCTGGAACTGAAGCGCCGCAAGACCGGCCCGGTGGCCCCGGAGGGCAGCCTCACCGCCCGCGCCGTCCTCGACCTGGTCGTCCCGCGGCTGGCCGCCCTGCGACAGGCCACCGCCGACATCAGCCTGGACCGGCTGCAGGACCTGGAGATCGAGCACATCGTCTACCTCCCGTACGGCCCGGCGCGCGACGAGGTCCCGCGCGGACCCGAGGAGATCGCCCGGCACATCGCCGAGGCGGTGGACGAGGGCGGCGAGCGGCGCCGGCACTTCCTGCGGATCCGGGTCGGCGCGTGGGACGAACAGGTGGTGCTGACCGTCCAGTTGAGGGTGCACACCCAGGGGAACCTGCTGATGGTGGAGGTCGTCCCGCACGTGCTCGGGCCGGTCCGCCGCGACTACGAGCTGCTCGCGGACGCGGTGGCCCAGCAGGGCACCCGACCCGGACGTCGCGGCCCCGCGATGTCCGCCTTCACCGCCGGCCCGGCCGCGCTCCGCTCGCTGCTGCGCCCGGGCGGCGGCCGGGCCGCCGGCGGGACGGCCGACGACGAGGACCTGCTGACCGTCGCCGCCCGGCCGATCGTCTCCCTGCGCGAGGCCGCCACCACCTCGACCATCTCGATCTTCCAGGAGCTGGACGTCAGACGGTACTTGCGGACGATCGAGCAGCGGATCATCGAGGGCGTCCGCGTCGCACTGGAACAGTCGGGGTACGAGACCGACCGCTTCGACAAGACCGTGATCCAGGTGATGCAGGGCGGGATCCACATCGGCGAGATGAGCGGCGGAGCCGTCGCCACCAACGGGGGCACGGCGCAGTCGGGCGGCACGGCGGCGGCACCGCCGTCCGGCGGGAAACCTTCGTAGCCACGCGGATCCGCGTGCATGGGTGGGGAGTTGAGCATTCGAATGAGCGAGGAGCGGAACGTGCGGGACGACGAGGAAACCACGCCCCCGCCGAGCGGCGGGGTCTCGATCGGCGCGATGACCGGCGGAGCCGTCGCCTCGGGCCCCGGAGCCCGGGCGGAGGACCGCTCGCAGCGGGCCGGGGCCCCCGACCCGCTGCCGGACGTGAGCGGCCTGACGGTGCCCGGGTCGGCGCCCGGCGGAGTGTCGATCGGCGCGATGACCGGCGGGGCCGTCGCCGCCGGGAAGGACTCGACGGCCGTCGACGCCTCAGTGCGCCTCACCGCCTCGGGCCGTGAACTCCTCACAGCGATGGGCGAGTTGCAGCGCCAGCTGCCGATGTTCGCCCGGGTCGAGGGCAACGGCGTGGCCGAGGTGGAACAGGAGCTGGCGGCCGTCGGCACGGCCCTCGAACAGACCGGCACCGCCCCGCGCACCCGGCTGGAACGACTCCGTGACCTCCTGCGGAGCTCGACCACGGTAGTGTCCGGACTCGCCTCGGCGCTGGCAGTCGTCCAGGCGATCGAGCAGTTCCTGCACTGAGCGGGGACCGGGGACAACGGGGGGAACGGCCGTGACGGGCACGTACTGGGACAAGAACAGCCAGCAGTGGGTGAGCCGGCCACCGGCGGGCGGCGCGGCCCCGCCGCCTCCGCCCCCTCCGCAGCAGCCTCCGTCCTACCCGCCCTTCCCGCCGCCACCGCCGGGCGAGCCGCCACTGATCACGACACCGCGCGCCCCTCGTCCACAACGCCCGCAGCGCCCGCCGATCACCGGGACACGGCGGGTGGTGCTGGTCGCCCTCGCCGGGGCGCTCCTCGGCGTGCTCGCGGGCGGCGGCGGCTACCTGCTGACGCGGCACGACGGCGGGGGGAAACCGAGCGGCGCGGCGACCCTGCCGGGCGCACCGACGGCCACGGCCCCCGGCTCCGCGTCCGGCACGCCGTCCACCCCGGCCCCCACCGCCACGGCGTCGCCCTCCCCCACGCCCACCACGCCGACGCCGACGCCCACCCCCACCGGGCTGCACCTCAACCGGGTCCAGGACCCGAACGGCTTCACCCTGCTCGTCCCGGACGGGTGGCAGCGGGTCGAGAAGAACAACTCCACCTTCTACCAGACCGCGGACGAACACAGCCTGATCCAGGTCTTCGCGATGGGTGACAGGTCCCCCTACGAGGAGGCCTCCGGGACCGATGCCACCCTGGCGGGCGACCCGAAGACGTACCCGGGCTACCGCCGCATCCGCCTGGAACGGACGGCGGACGGCGCGGCCGAGCTGGAGTACGCCTACGACAACGTCAGGACCGGCACCGCCCGGCGAGCGGTCGACCGCGTCGTCGTCGGCCCGAACGGCACCGCCTACGCCATCATCGTGGCCGGCCCCGAGGGCGACTGGCCCACCCTGATCCAGGGCCTCCGGGACGCGGAGCTCGCCGGCTTCTGCTTCGCCGCCCAGTGCCCGGCGGGCACCGGCTGACGCGCGACGCCCCGCCCCACCCGCGTGGGAAGTCGGCCGGGCCGACTTCCCACGCAGCGCGGCGGCTACCGGCGGGCCGGGAGCGCGAGGAACGCCAGCCCGCCGGCCAGCACCGCCAGCCCGCACCAGGAGACGGCCGGCAGCCGCTCCCCCAGTGCCGCCACGCCCAGGACGGCGGCGACGGCGGGCTCGGCCAGGGTCAGGGTCGTGGCGGTCTGCGCGCCGGCGTGCCGCAGGCCGTGGCCGAACAGCCGGTACGCGAGGAAGGTGGTGATCACGGCGAGGTGCAGCACGACGCCCGCGCCCCGCACCGTGAGCAGCCAGCCCATCGGCCCGAGCACCACCACCGGCAGCACCAGCAGCGCCGCC
This sequence comes from Kitasatospora sp. NPDC101447, assembly GCF_044767225.1. Classification (NCBI taxonomy): domain Bacteria; kingdom Bacillati; phylum Actinomycetota; class Actinomycetes; order Kitasatosporales; family Streptomycetaceae; genus Kitasatospora; species Kitasatospora sp. NPDC101447. Next base: position 376,974 of record NZ_JBIWNL010000004.1, on the reverse strand, counting down.
CCGCCGAACATCGCCCCCATCACCCCGGCCGACGGCCGGCCGGCCGCGATCAGCCGGCCGCCGATCAGGGAGTACACGGCGTACGAGAGCCCGGAGAGCGTCGCCAGCAGCACCCCGAGGACGTCCACCGCGGCGCCGTGCCCGGCGAGTTCGGGCCCGAGCACCAGCACCGCGCAGCCGAGCACGGCCAGTGCGGTGGCCGCGGCCCAGCGTCCGCTCGGGCGCCCCTGGCGGGCGAGCCATCCGAGCAGCCCGGTGAACACGGGCGCGCTGCCCAGCGCGATCACGGTGGCCACCGCCACCCCGGTCCGGGTCACCGCCGGGTAGAAGGTGAGCGGGTACCCCGTCACCGCGACCGCGCCGGCCGCGAGCAGCCACCGCTCGCGCGGCCCGCAGGCCCGGGGCAACTCCCGTGCGGAGCGGTCGGACAGGAACAGCAGCAGTCCGCCGAGCACCAGGGCGGCGGCCCCGACACCGGCCGCCGGGGCACCCGCCGGCACCAGTGAACTGGCGGTTCCGGTGGTGCCCCACAGCAGCGCGGCCGCGAGGATCGGCACCGGCCCGCCGAGCACGGCGGTACGGCGGGCGGCAGGGGCGGAGTGGGCCTGGCGGGTCAGGCGGGTGGAGCGGGTGAGGCGGGTCGAGCGCGCACGCTCGGACAAACGATTCGGCACAGTCGTGAACTTCCGTCGTCGAAGACCGTCAGGAGGACTGGTTTCGAGAACGGGCGCACGTCACCGCCCCGCGGCGGCCCCAGCGGGCCGAACCAGGGGTCCGGGAGTCAAGCCACCGACGCGCGCCCGGTCAGGCGCTGAGGGGTGGCAGCACGACGCGCCAGTAGAGGTCCACGGGCCGATGGTACCCAGGGGGCGCCGGCCGGCGTCACGGATTTCCGCGATCATGAATATTCACAGGCAACAGCGTGAACCTATGCAAAATCCAAAGGTGAACTAGGTTACAAACCTTGGATTCCCAGTCACCCAGTTTGCCCACATGCTGAGATCCGTGCGATAGTCAAGGCATACTTCGGCGGGCCCGACCTGGCGCTGCCGACGCCCATCGCGCGGCACGCACCCCCTTGGCCGGCGCGATGACTTGCAGGGGCCCCCACCCGCCGGACCACGGCGACTCCGGGGGCCCTGCGTGTTTTCCGGGCGGCACGACCCGCACGACTCGGCACCGCTCGCGTCAGTGCCGCTCGCGCACCTTGAGCTCGAACCAGACCCCCTTGCCCCGCGGCAGCAGGTCCGCACCCCAGCGGTCGGCGAGGTCGTCGACGATCTTCAGCCCCCGCCCGCGCTCGTTCACCGGCCGGGGCTCGGCCAGGATCATGCAGGGCAGCGCCCGGGAGGAGTCGCGGACCTCGACCCGCAGCCAGCCCGGCTTGCGGCTGACGTGCAGGCCGATGGTGCGCCCGGCGGCGTGCCGCACCGCGTTGGCCACCAGCTCGCTGGTGAGTAACTCGCCCGCCTCCAGGTGCTGGTGGAGGTCCCAGGACTCCAGGACGGACAGCACCAGCCTCCGGGCCACCGGGCCCGACTCGGGCCGGGACGGCAGTCGCACCTCGCTCGGCGAGGACTGATCGCACAGCCTGCCGGAATACATCTCCTCCAGCTCCTCGGAGCTGAGCCGCTCCAGCGCCGAGAGCGCTCCCTGGACGTCGATCCAGGACGCCTCGGCGACCGTGCCGGCCCCGGGAACTGATGACTGATCTGTTTCGCCCCAACCCGCCATGCGGACCATCATTGCGGAACGCAAGCAGCCGCGTACGGACAATGAGCAAACGATCTCCCCCGAGTCGGCATATGCCGGATGCAAATAGGGGGCCACCCGGGCCGACGTCCGTCAAGCCCGGGTTGACCCCCGCGCCCTCCTACCAGGAGCCCCACGGCAGGTTCCAGCCGCTCAGCCCGTTCGACGGGTCGAGCTTCTCCTTCTTGATCGAGTTCTTGACGACCACCACGTCGCCGACGAGCGAGCCCGCGTAGAACTTGCCCATCGAGCTGGAGTCGCTGCCGCCCTCGGCGTCCTTGAGCCCGACACAGCCGTGGCTGACGTTGTCCCCGCCGAAGATGCTGTTCTTGGCCCACCAGTTGCCGTGCACGTAGGTGCCGCTGGTGGTCAGCCGCATCGAGTGCGGCACCTGGAGGTCGTAGGGGGCTCCGGTCATGCCGGGCAGGGTGCTGGACTGCATCCGCACCGTGCCCTCCTTGGACATGACGACCATGGTGCCGTTCCAGGTCGGGTGGTCGTCCGAGCCCGAGGTGATGTCGATGTCGGAGCTCTGGCCGGCGCTGACGACCGTCATCTTGTGCGCGGCGGCGTCAACCGTCGAAACCTGGGATCGCCCGATCGTGAAGGGCTCGTCCCGGTCTCCGCCGTACACCCCCGGGGCGATCTCGACGCTCTTGAGGCGGTAGTGCACGACCACCTTGGTGCCGGGGGCCCAGTACAGCTCCGGACGGAAGTCCAGCCGGCGGTCGCCGAACCAGTGGCCCTTGACCACGGTGCCGTTGCTGGTCTCGAAGGTGATGCCCTTCGCGACCTCGTCCTTGTTCTTGACGTCCTTGCTGAAGTCCACCGAGACGATCATGCCGACGCCGTAGGTGGCGTCGTTGTCCACGTTGTCCGAGGCCTTGGCGAGGGCGGTCGGGGTCAGCGTGGTGAAGTCGCTGTCCGCCGTGGCGACCGCGCCCTCGGCGTCCGCGGCCATCGCGCTGACCTGGTAGGCGGTGCCCACCGCCAGCGCGGCGGACGGGGTCCAGGAGGCACCGTCCGCGGAGATGGTGCCGGGGACCTCCTTGCCGGTCTTGTCGCTCACCTTGACGGTGGTGAGCTTGCCGCCCGTCGCACCGACCTTGAGCGCGTTCGGCGCCACGTCCACCGAACCGGCCTTGGGCTCGATGCTCACCGCGGCCTTCGAGACCTTCGGCGCCGCGCTGGTGGGCGCCGCCGCCGCGGGCTGGGAGGCGGCCGCGCCGGCCCCCAGGTCGGCCTTGGCCGCGCTGCCGCCCCCACCGCCCCCGCTGCCCCCGCCGCAGGCGGCCGTCAGCGTCATCGCTCCGCCGACCAGGCCGACGGCCACCACTCTGCGTATCGACCTCACGTCGATTCCCTCCCTCTGGACTTCCCGGACTCCCCGTGGGCCGGCGACGGACCGTGCGACGGCCCTGCGCCGGCCCGACCGGGTATACGCACCCGGTCACCGGAAAGGTTGCGCCATGCGCGGGGCTCGCCGCCCCGGAAACCCGAGCGGCCCGACCCCAACGGGTGAGGATCGGACCGCTCGGAGAGAACTCACCGGAGTGCCCGGACTGGCCGGGCCGACCTCCGGGTAGGGCCTACCAGTTGGCCCAGTCCACGTTCCAGCCGCCGAGCCCGTTGTCCGGGGCGACGGTCTTCTCCTTGCTGTTCACGATCTTGATGGGGTCGCCGACGATCGAGTCGTTGAAGAACTTGCCGGCCACCGAGGTGTCGCTGCCGCCCTTCACGTCCTGCATCGAGATGCAGCCGTGGCTGGCGTTGGACTTGCCGAAGGGGTTCGCCCAGTAGTTGCCGTGCACGAAGGTGCCGGAGGTGGTCAGCCGCATCGCGTGCGGCACGTCCTGGATGTCGTACTCGCCGCCGAGACCGACGGTCTGCGAGTTCATCCGGGTGACCTTCTCCTTGTCCATCACCACCATGGTCCCGCCCCAGGACGGCGTGGCGTCGGCGCCCAGGGTGACCGGCACGGTGGTGCTCTGACCGCCACGCTCGATGGTCATCTGGTGCGTCTTGGCGTCCGCGGTGGCGACCTGGGAGCGGCCGATGGTGAACGGCTCGTCCTTGTCCACGTCGCCGTAGACGCCCGGGGCGACCTCGACGTTCTTCAGCCGGTACTTGATGGTCACCTTGGTGTCCGGCGCCCAGTACTGCTCGGGCCGGAAGTCCACCCGCTTGTCGCCGAACCAGTGGCCCTTGACCGCGGTGCCGTTGCTGGTCTCGAAGGTGATGCCCTGGACGACGGCGTCCTTGTTCTTGACCGCCTTGTTGAACTCCACCGAGACGATCATGCCGACGCCGTAGGTGGCGCCGTCGCTGATGTTGTCGTTGGTGGAGATCTTCTTGTCCGGCGTCAGCGTGGTGAACGAGGTGGTGGACGCGGCCACCAGCCCCTCGGCGTCCTTGGCCTGGGCGTTCACCTTGTACGCCATGCCGACGGTGAGCGCCGCCGCGGGCTTCCAGCCGGTGCCGTCCGCGGTGATCGCGCCCGTGACCGGCTTGCCGTCCTTGTCGGTCACGTCGACCGTGGTGAGCTTGCCGTTGGAGACCGACACCTGCAGCCCGTTCGGCTGGACGTCCTGGGCGCCGTCCTTCGGCTCGACGGCGATCACCGCTGCCGAGGCCTTCGTCGTGCCCGAACCGCCCGCGCCCCCGGCGTCCGCCGAGGACGACGCGGCCGCGTTGCCCCCTCCCGAGCCGCCGGAGCCGCTGCCCTTGTCGTCGTTGCAGGCCGCGGTGAACAGCAGTACCCCACCCATGACCAACGCCATCGCACTCATCCGCCCGTAGCGGTTGCTGGTGCGTATCGCGGCGCCGGCCGTCTTACCCGTCTTCACGGTTTCTCCCCTCCCGGTATCCACTCTCTTGACGCGTTGAGTGCCCCCATGAGTTGCACCGGGCGCCGATCTTTCGCGCCGGGCTGCGGACGCGTCGGAGCAGGATAACCGGGCCGTTCGAACGGATCTCCGGGGGTCCCGGGTGGAGCGGGGGTGAACCGGCCGTGAATCGGCGGGCGGGCGGGCGGGAGCGGGGCCGGCTAGCGCAGCGCGCTCCCGGCCACCCACTGGTCCCAGGGCACGTTCCAGCCGTTCAGCCCGTTCTGCGGCGGCACGACGTCCCCGGTCGAGGCCTTCACCTCCAGCACGTCCCCCGGGACGGTGTGCTCGAACAGCCAGCCCGCCGGGGAGTCCTTGCTGGTGCCGCCCTTCTCGTCGGCCAGGCCGATGCAGCCGTGGCTGGTGTTGGCGGTGCCGAACACACCCGGGGCCGCCCAGTAGTTGCCGTGGATGAAGGTGCCGGAGGTGGTCAGCCGCATCGCGTGCGGGACGTCCTTGATGTCGTACTCGTCGCCCATGCCGACGGTCTGCGAGTTCATCCGGGTCACCTTGTACTTCTCCGACACCACCAGCACCCCCCGGTAGGTCGAGTGGTCGGGGCTGCCGCCGGAGACCTTGAGCACCTTGACCACCTTGCCGCCCTGGCCGGCCCGGACGGTCAGGGTGTGCGCGTCCAGGTCCACGGTGGAGACCTGCGCCCGGCCGACGGTGAAGTGCAGGTCCCGGCTCTGGGTGCCGAACTCGCCCGGCGCGCCCTGCACGTCCTTCAGCCGCAGCACCACCGTGACCCGGGTGCCGGCCGCCCAGTACCGCTGCGGGCGGACGTCCAGCCGCTGGTTGCCGAACCAGTGCGCGGCCACCGGCACCGGCGGGTCGGCGGTGACCTGGACGGCCCGCTCCACCGCCGCCCGGTCGGCGATCGGCCGGCTGAAGCGCAGCGAGACCGGCATGCCGACGCCGACCGTCGAGCCGTCCTCCGGGGTGAAGAACGCGACGAAGGTGTGCGCCCGGGCGACGGTCGAGAACGCCGAGTGCTGGGCGGCCTTCTGCCCCTGGTCGTCCTCGGCGACGGCGTCCAGGGTGAACGCGGTGCCCAGCGGCAGCGGGCCGTCGGGCGCCCAGCCGGCGCCGTCCCGGGTGATCGTGCCGGGCACCTCGGTGCCCTTGGCGTCCGCCAGCCGCACCGACACCAGCCGGCCCTGCGCGGCACTCACCCGGACCGCGCCCTCCGGCTGCACGTCCTGCGCGCCGTCGGCCGGCAGCGCGGTCACCACCGCCCTGGACGGTGGCGGCGGAGCGGTGTACGGCACCGGCCCCACGTCGTCGGCGGCCGCCCCGACCGCCGCGTCCCCGCCCGGCGCGCCACCGCCACCGCCGCACCCCGTGAGAACGGCCAGGCAGCAGGCCACCGCCGCCGCACCCCGCGCCCACACCCGTCCTCGGCGCCGCATCCCGGGGCCTCCCACTGTTCGCGTCCGACGCCCGGAACAACGACGCCCGCGGACGGGGGGACACGCCGGACGACTCCCGGAATCCCCGCTCCCCCGGGGGGCCATCCGCCGGTAAGCCCCCGTTCAGCGGCTTCCGATCTGCGCAATCCGGGAAAGAGGAAGTGAACGGGGTCCGGGACACCCCGCCCAGGGAGGGTACGGCCATGGCGTCAGGGCAGGAGCTGGAAGCCGGGGCACGGCCGGACGGCGGCCCGCACACCGCCGAGCCACCGCGGCCCGGCAGCTGGCAGCCGCTCGGCGCCCGCGTCCGCACCGACCGGCTCGGCCGCCGGGGCACCAACTTCGCGCTCTGGGCGGCCGGCGCCGAGGCCGTCGACCTCTGCCTCTTCGACGAGGAGGGCCGGGAGAGCCGGCACCGCCTCACCGAGCAGGACTTCCAGGTCTGGCACGGCTTCCTGCCCGGCGTGCGCCCCGGCACCCGCTACGGCTTCCGGGTGCACGGCCGGTGGGACCCGTGGACCGGCGCCCGCTGGAACCCGGCCAAGCTGCTGCTGGACCCGTACGCCCGCGCCGTCGACGGCTGTTACACCTCGCACGACGCCGCCTGCGCCGCCGTACGCAACTGGCCGGAGGCGGACGTCGCCGACACCGTCCGGGACAACCGTGACTCCGCCCCCTACGTGCCCAGAGCCGTGGTCGTCCACGACGACGACGACTGGTACGACGACCACCGCCCGAAGACCCCGTGGGCCGAGACGGTGCTCTACGAACTGCACGTGCGCGGCTTCACCATGCGCCACCCCGACGTCCCTCCGCACCTGCGCGGCACCTACGCCGGCCTCGCCCACCCCGCCTCGATCGCCCACCTCACCCGCCTCGGCGTGACCGCCGTCGAGCTGCTGCCGGTCCACCAGTACGCCAGCGAGGACCACCTGCAGGCGCGCGGCCTGGTCAACTACTGGGGCTACAACACGATCGGCTACTTCGCCCCGCACGCCGGCTACTCCGCCTCCGGCTCGCGCGGCGGCCAGGTCGGCGAGTTCAAGCAGATGGTCCGCGCCCTGCACGCCGCCGGGATCGAGGTGATCCTGGACGTGGTGTTCAACCACACCGCCGAGGGCGGCGAGCTCGGCCCGATGCTCTCGCTGCGCGGCATCGACAACGCCGCCTACTACCGCCTCCCGCCCAACCGCCCGCGCGGCTACGCCGACTACACCGGCTGCGGCAACACCCTGGACACCCGCCGCCCGCAGGCGATCCGGCTGGTCACGGACTCGCTGCGCTACTGGGTCGCCGAGATGGGCGTGGACGGCTTCCGCTTCGACCTCGCCGCCGCCCTGGCCCGCGGCGGCCCGGGCGGCGGCGACGGCGTGGACATGGACCACCCCTTCCTCGCCGCCGTCGCCCAGGACCCGCTGCTCAGCCGGGTGAAGCTGATCGCCGAGCCCTGGGACGTCGGCCCGGGCGGCTACCAGGTGGGCGGCTTCCCCCCGCTGTGGGCCGAGTGGAACGACAAGTACCGCGACACCGTGCGGGACTTCTGGCGCGGCGCCCGCCCGGACGTCCGGGAGCTCGGCTACCGGCTCACCGGCTCCTCCGACCTCTACCAGCGCGGCGGGCGCCGCCCGTACGCCTCCGTCAACTACGTGACCGCGCACGACGGTTTCACCCTGCGCGACCTGGTCTCCTACGACCGCAAGCACAACGAGGCGAACGGCGAGGCCAACCGGGACGGCACCGACGACAACCGCTCGTGGAACCACGGCGCCGAGGGCGAGACCGCCGACGGGGACGTCAACGCGCTGCGGCTGCGCCAACTGCGCAACCTGACCGCCACCCTGCTGCTCTCCGCGGGTGTCCCGATGCTCACCGCCGGGGACGAGCTGGGCCGCACCCAGGGCGGCAACAACAACGCCTACTGCCAGGACAACGAGGTCAGTTGGCTGGACTGGTCGCTGCTGGCGGAGCCCGGCTGGCGGGAGCTGTCCGAGCTGACCGCCCGGCTGATCCGGCTGCGCCGCTCCCACCCGGTGCTGCGGCAGCGGGCGTTCTTCTCGGGCCGGGCCGCCACCCCCGGCGGCCAGCCCGACCTGGCCTGGTTCACCCCGCTGGGCAAGGAGATGACCGAGGCCGACTGGTTCGCGCCGACCGCCTGCCTGGGCATGCTGCTGTCCGGCACCGCGATGTCCGAACGGGACGACGCCGGGCGGCCGTTGCGCGACGACAGCTTCCTGCTGCTGCTCAACGCCGGCCACCGGACCACGGTGTTCACCCTGCCGGGAGAGCCCTGGGCGGCGCCGGAGGCCGCGTACGAGACGGTGGTCGACACGGCCGCGGCGGGGACGGGCGAGCCGCACCCGCGGGGCACCGTCGTCCTGGGCGGGCGCTCGCTGCAGCTGCTGCGCGCGCCCGCCCCGGAGGCCTAGCAGGATCGGAGCACGGCGGCCGGCTCAGCCGCGGGCGTGCCCGAGCTCGACGTTCTCCAGCACGCCGATCGCGTCCGGCACCAGCACCGCCGCCGAGTAGTAGGTGCTGACCAGGTACGAGGCGACGGCCTTCTCGTCGATGCCCATGAACCGGACGTTCAGCCCCGGCTCGACCTCGTCCGGGATGCCGATCTGGGTGAGCCCGACCACGCCCTGGTTGTCCTCGCCGACCCGCATCGCGATGAACGCGCTGGTCTGCTGGTCGGAGACCGGGATCTTGGTGCACGGGAAGATCGGCACCCCGCGCCAGGTCGGCCGCTGCTTGCCGAGCACGTCGACGGTGGCCGGGTAGACGCCGGCCTTGTTGCACTCCCGCTCGAAGGCGGCGATCGCCCGCGGGTGGGCGAACAGGTAGTCGGTGTCCCGGCGCATGCTCAGCAGCTCGTCCAGGTCGTCCGGGGTGGGCGCCCCGGAGCGGGTCTGGATCCGCTGGTCGAAGTCGGCGTTGTTGAGCAGGCCGAACTCCGGGTTGTTGATGATCTCGTGCTCCTGCCGCTCCCGCAGCGCCTCGACGGTCAGCCGCAGCTGCTCCTCGGTCTGGTTCATCGGCTTGTTGTAGAGGTCCGCGACCCGGGTGTGCACCTTCAGGACCGTCTGGGCGACGCTCAGCTCGTACTCGCGCGGCCTCAGCTCGTAGTCGACGAAGGCACCGGGCAGCTCGTACTCGCCCTCGTGGCCGGCCGACAGGTCGATCTCCGCCTCGCCGTGCGCGTTCTGGGCCTGCGCGGCGTCGGCGGCGAAGCCCAGCAGCTGCTCGCGCAGCGAGTCCGAGCGGTCGACCAGCTCCTGGAAGACCGACCAGGACAGCGCCATCGCGGTGCCGGAGGTCGCCGCCTTCACGGTGTACGGCCAGGTGCCGCTCGGCTCGGTGAGCGCCTCGTCACCGAGGTGGTCGCCGTCGGCGAGCGAGCCGAGCACCGCCTGCTCGCCGTACTTGCCGGTGCCGATCCGGTCCACCTTGCCGTGCGCGACCAGGAACACCTCCTCGATCGGCGCGCCCTCCTGCACCAGCACGTCGCCGACCGCGAAGTCCCGTTGCACGAACCGGCGGGCCAGCTCCTCCAGCACGGCGTCGTCCTCGTAGCCGCGCAGCGCCGGGACCTCGCGCAGCGAGGGGGCGATCACGCTCACCGCGGAGCCGGCCACGGAGAAGCCCACCCGGCCGCGGCCGGCGGCGAAGCTGAGTCGGCGGTTGACCCGGTAGGTGCCGGCACTGACCTGCACCCAGGGCAGCATCTTCAGCAGCCAGCGGGAGGTGATCTCCTGCATCTGCGGCTTCGACTTGGTCGTCGTCGCCAGGTTGCGCGCCGCGGTCGTGCTGAGGCTGAGCTGGGCCCGCACCCGCACTGTCGCGGATCCCGGGCCGGGGGTCGGGGTGGACTCGGTCTCGACCGTCATGTCCGCACTCCTGTCACTCGGGCATCGATGAGCATCCGTCAGAAGATCCATCGGCCGATCGGCCGGGGCTCGTAAGAGGCGCACGGCGCATTCCTCCCTGCACGAACCGCCGCGCGCGCCCCACCGGCCGCCCGCACACGTCCCGTCCGGGTGGCCGGTTCTCGCCGCACACCGCCGACAGGGGCGAAAAACCGGATGAGAAGTGACGGGCTCTCTGCCTACCCTCACCGCGATGGCCGAGAACCGACAAGACACCGACAACCCGCCCGCCGACGGGGCCGCCGAACCCGCCGCGGCGGCCACCACCACCGCAGCCGCACCGCCGGCCGCGCCCCGCCACTCCACGGTCCGCTCGCTGCTGCGCCTGTGGCCGTACGCGCGCGCCGTCCGCGACCGGCTGGTCGTCTCGGTGACGGCCGCCACGCTCGGCATGCTGAGCACCCTCGCCGTCCCGGTGCTCCTCGGCCGGATCGTGGACGGCCCGCTCGCCACGCACGACCTCGCCGCCCTCTGGCCGCTGATCGGCCTGGTGCTGCTGGTCGGGCTCTTCGAGGCCGGACTGTTCTTCACCCGCCGGGTGGTGCTGGCCCGCCCGCTGGCCGGGCTGGAGACGGCGATGCGCGGCGACCTCTTCGCCAAGCTCCAGCGGCTGCCGGTCTCCTTCCACGACCGCTGGGGCTCCGGCCAGCTCCTGTCCCGGGCCACCGCCGACATGTACACCATGCGGCTGTTCCTGGCCTTCCCGCTGGTGTTCCTGATCGTCAACTCGGTCATGTTCCTGGCGGGCACGGTGGTGATGTTCACCCAGGACTGGCGGCTCGCCCTGATCGCCCTGGTGCCCGTCGTCCCGCTGTTCGTCCTCACCCGGCGCTTCGAGTCCGGCTACTCCGGCGCCTCCCGCCTCGCCCAGGACCAGAACGGCGACCTCGCCACCGTGGTCGAGGAGTCCGTCCTCGGCATCCGGATCCTCAAGGCCTTCGGCCGCCACCGCTCGATGGCCGAGCGCTTCCGGGCCCAGGCCCGGGAGCTGCGCCGCACCGAGCTGCACAAGGCCCACCTGCTGGCCAACCTCTGGGCGGTGATCGTCGGCCTGCCGGAGATCGTCCTCGGCTGCGCCCTCGCCGTCGGCGCGTACCTGGTCGCCCACGACGAGCTGAGCGCCGGCGCCCTGGTCGCCTTCCTCTCCACCGCGCTCGCGCTGCGCTGGCCGGTGGAGTCGCTCGGCTGGCTGCTCGCGTACGCCAACGAGGCCGCCACCGCGACCGACCGCTTCTTCGAGGTGCTGGATGAGCCGGACACCCCCGACCCGGGCACCGCCACCGGCCTCACCGCCCGGGACGGCATCCGCTTCACCGGCGTCCGCTTCCGCTACCCCGACGCCCCGGCCGGCAGCCCCGACCTGCTGACCGGCATCGACCTGCACGTCCGCAGCGGCGAGACGATGGCCCTGGTCGGCGCCACCGGCAGCGGCAAGACCACGCTGACCGCCCTGCTCCCCCGGCTGTACGACGCCACCGCCGGCACCATCACGCTGGACGGCCGGGACATCCGCGACCTGCCCCGGGAGCGGCTGCGCGAACTCGTCGCGGTCGCCTTCGAGGAGCCCACCCTGTTCTCCGCCACCGTCCGGGAGAACGTCCTGATGGGCGCCCCGGGCGCGACCGGGGAGCAGCTGCGCTCCGCCCTCGCCACCGCCCAGGCCGGCTTCGTGGAGAAGCTCCCGGAGGGTGCCGACACCGAGGTCGGCGAGCAGGGCCTGAGCCTGTCCGGCGGCCAGCGCCAGCGCCTCGCCCTGGCCCGCGCGGTGGTCGGCGACCCGGCCTTCCTGGTGCTGGACGATCCGCTCTCCGCCCTGGACGTGCACACCGAGGCCCTGGTCGAGCGCGCGCTGCGCGAGGTCCTCGGCACCACCACCGCCCTGGTGGTGGCCCACCGTCCCAGCACGGTGCTGCTCGCCGACCGGGTCGCGGTCCTGGCGGACGGCCGGATCGAGGCCGTCGGCACCCATCAGGAGCTGCTCCGCGACTGCGCGCTCTACCGCGAACTGATGTCGGGCGAGGCCGCCCTCGTGCCCGAAGGAAGTGCAGCCCCGTGACCACGACCGCCGAACCCACGAAGGCCGGTCCCGCCGCGTCCGCCGCGTCCGCCGAGGAGGAACTTCCCCCGCCCCCGGCCGACGAGGAGGACATCCCCGTCCCGCCCGGCGCGCCCCGGGCGCTGCTGCGCTCGCTGCTCGGCCCGCACCGGGCCCGGATCGCCGTCGCGATGGTGGTGATCCTGGTCCAGCAGGCCGCCCTGCAGTCCGGCCCGCTGCTGGTCGCGGTGGCGATGGACCGCGCCATCCCGGCGCTGCGCGCGCACGACTCCGGCCCGCTGGTCGCGGTCATCGCCGCGTACCTGTTCTGCGCGCTGCTCAGCCCGGTGCTGCAGTGGGTGTTCATCAAGATCAGCGCCCGGATCAACCAGGACATCCTGCTGGAGCTGCGCGGCCGGATCTTCCGGCACGCCCAGCGGCTGAGCCTGGACTTCCACGAGCGCTACACCTCGGGCCGGATCATCTCCCGGGCCACCAGTGACATCGACGCGCTGCGCGAGCTGCTCTCGGAGGGCCTGCAGGAGCTGCTGACGGTCTTCCTGTCGGTCTGCTACATCTCGGTGCTGCTGCTGGTGCTGGACTGGCGGCTCGGGCTGGTCTCGCTGGTGTCCGCGGTGCCGCTGGCGCTCATCGCCCGGTCCTTCCGCAGCCGCTCACGCCGGGTGTACCGCCGCTCCCGCACCTCGGCGGCCTCGCTGATCGTCCGCTTCACCGAGACCATGAACGGCATCCGCCCGGTGCAGGCCTTCCGCCGCGAGAAGGCCAACGACGCGGCCTTCGCGGTGGTCAACCGGCAGTCCGCCACCGCGACCGCGGACGGCCTGCTGGAGATCGCCCGCTACGTCGGCCTCTCCCGGGCCACCGCCAACCTGTGGCTCACCGGCGTGCTGCTGTTCGGCGCGTACCTGGCCGTCGACGACTCGCTGGCGCTGGGAACGCTCACCGCCTTCGTGCTCTACCTGCGCCGGCTCTACGACCCGATCGACCAGCTGGCGATGTTCCTGAACAGCTACCAGTCGGCCGCCGCCGCGCTGGAGAAGATCGCCGGCCTGCTCGCCCACGAGCCGACCGTCGCCGAACCGGCCGAGCCGAAGGAGCTGCCGCAGGCGGCCCGGAAGGGCCGGGAGGTGTCCTTCGAGGCGACCCGCTTCTCCTACCCCACCGGCAAGGAGGTGCTGCCGCCCTTCGACCTGCTGATCCCGGCCGGGCAGACGGTCGCGGTGGTCGGCGCGACCGGCGCGGGCAAGTCGACGGTCGCCAAGCTGCTGGCCCGCTTCTACGACCCGACCGAGGGCCGGATCCGGCTGGACGGCGTGGACCTGCGCGAGCTGGCCACCGCCGAGCTGCGGCGCGGGGTGGTGATGGTGACCCAGGAGTCCTTCCTGTTCTCCGGCACGGTCGCCGAGAACATCGCGATCGGCCGCCCCGGCGCCACCCGCGCGGAGGTCGAGCGGGCCGCCCGCGACATCGGCGCGTACGAGTTCATCGCCGCGCTGCCGGACGGCTTCGACACCGACGTGCGCAAGCGCGGCGGCCGGATCTCGGCCGGCCAGCGCCAGCTGGTGGCCTTCGCCCGCGCCCTGCTGGCCGACCCGGCGGTGCTGATCCTGGACGAGGCGACCAGTTCGCTGGACGTCCCGGGCGAGCAGGCCGTACAACGGGCGATGCGCACGGTGCTGGCCGGCCGGACGGCGGTGATCATCGCGCACCGGCTCTCCACCGTGGAGATCGCCGACCGCGTCCTGGTGATGGACCAGGGCCGGATCGTGGAGGACGGCTCGCCGCAGGAGCTGGTCGACGGCTCCGGCCGCTTCGCCACCCTCCACCGGGCCTGGCGGGACAGCCTGGTCTAGCCGCGGGGTGTCCGACACCCCCGGCCCCTCGATGTGCCCGTCCGGGTGCGCCGTCACGCACCCGGCCGGGCCGTCCCTCGGACGACTGCCGTCCGTCCGTCGCGGACGCACGGACGGCAGTCGTCCGGCGCGACGTCAGCGCAGCAGCCCCGCGTCCATCCCGGCCGACTCGACGGGCAGGGCGACCAGGCCCGGCTCGGCCGGGGAGGCCAGCAGCGGGTGCGCGGGCAGTACCCGGACGGTGTAGCCGAACGGGCCGGTCCGGCACAGCTCCAGCGTGCCCTCGTAGCGGGTGCGGCCGTCCAGGTCGGGCCCGCCGACCGGCTTCAGGGCGAGCAGGCAGGCGTCCGAGATGCCGTCCGACTCGTCCACCCGGCCGGAGACCACCTGGACCTCGACGTCGCCCGGCTGCAGGGTGCCGAGCGCGACCTGCACCCGCAGCGCCAGCGAGCTGCCCAGCTCCTGGGCCTCGGTCGGGCACTCCGCCTCGACGTGCTCGACCCGGACGGCCGGCCAGGCCTCCCGGACCTTCGCCTTCCAGCCCGCCAGCTCCCGGGCGCCCGTGAACCGCCCGGTGGACCGCCCGCCCGCCTCCGCGCGCCCGGCTTCCGGCGCCGCCAGCTCCCGCTGGGCCAGCGCCGCCGGGGCGTACAGCCGTTCGACGTACTCGCGGACCATCCGCCCGGCGAGCACCTTGGGCCCGAGGGTGACCAGGGTGTGCCGGACCATGGCGATCCAGTGGTGCGGCAGGCCGTCCGCGTCGCGGTCGTAGAACCGGGCGGCGACCTGGTGCTCGATCAGGTCGTAGAGCGCGGCCGCCTCGATGTCGTCGCGCCGCTCGGCCTCGCCGCTGTCCGGGTCGAGCACCCCGCCGCTCTCGTCGGCGGTGGGGATCGCCCAGCCGTTGCGGCCGTCGTACCACTCGTCCCACCAGCCGTCCAGGACGGACAGGTTGAGGCAGCCGTTGAGCGCGGCCTTCATCCCCGAGGTGCCGCAGGCCTCCAGCGGGCGCAGCGGGTTGTTGAGCCAGACGTCGCAGCCGGGGTAGAGGTGCCGGGCCATCGCCATGTCGTAGTCCGGCAGGAAGACGATCCGGTGCCGGACCGCCGGGTCGTCGGCGAAGGCGACCATCTGCTGGATCAGCCGCTTGCCGCCGTCGTCGGCCGGGTGGGCCTTGCCGGCCACCACGATCTGCACCGGCCGGGTGGGGTGCAGCAGCAGGCCGCGCAGCCGCTCCGGGTCGCGCAGCATCAGGGTGAGCCGCTTGTAGGAGGGCACCCGGCGGGCGAAGCCGATGGTGAGCACGTCGGGGTCGAGCACCGAGGAGACCCAGCCGAGCTCGGCCTCCCCGGCCCCGCGCTGGCGCCAGGAGGCGCGCAGCCGGCGGCGGGCCTCCTCCACCAGCTGGGCGCGCAGGGTGCGGCGGAGCTCCCAGATCTCGGTGGTGCCGATCGTCTCCAGGCCGGTCCAGCGGGTGGCCTCGCCGGTGGTCATCGCCTCCTCGGCGCGCTCGGCGCCGATCTCGGCGGCGCCGAGCCGCACGACCGCCGGGTCGATCCAGGTGGCGGCGTGCACGCCGTTGGTGACCGAGGTGATCGGCACCTCGGAGGGGTCGAAGCCGGGCCAGAGGCCGTTGAACATCGAGCGGCTGACCTCGCCGTGCAGGGTGGAGACCCCGTTGGCGCGCTGGGCCAGCCGCAGGCCCATGGCGGCCATGTTGAACAGCTTCGGGTCCCCGCCGGGCCAGGTCTCGGCGCCGAGCGCGAGCACCCGGTCGACCGGGACGCCGGGCAGCGCGGCGTCGCCGCCGAAGTGGCGGGCGACGAGGTCGCGGTCGAAGCGGTCGATGCCGGCCGGGACCGGCGTGTGGGTGGTGAAGAGGGTGCCGGCCCGGACGGACTCCAGGGCGGCGGCGAAGTCCGGACCGTCCGGCTCCTCGGCGACGAGTTCGCGGATCCGTTCGACGCCGAGGAAGCCGGCGTGGCCCTCGTTGGTGTGGAAGACCTCGGGGGCGGGGTGTCCGGTGAGCCGGCAGTAGACGCGCACGGCCCGGACGCCGCCGATGCCGAGCAGCATCTCCTGCAGCAGGCGGTGCTCGCTGCCGCCGCCGTAGAGCCGGTCGGTGACGTCGCGTTCGGCCGGCGAGTTGGCCTCGATGTCGGAGTCGAGCAGCAGCAGCGGGACCCGCCCGACCTGGGCCTTCCAGATCCGGGCGGCCAGGGTGCGGCCGCCCGGCAGGGCGAGGTCGACCCGGCTGGGGGTGCCGTCGGCCTCCCGGAGCGGGCTGACCGCCAGCTCGTCCGGGTCGAGCAGCGGGTAGCGCTCCTGCTGCCAGCCGTCCCGGCCGAGGGACTGCCGGAAGTAGCCGTGCCGGTAGAACAGCCCGACGCCGATGACCGGGACGCCGAGGTCGCTGGCGGCCTTGAGGTGGTCGCCGGCCAGGATGCCGAGCCCGCCGGAGTACTGGGGCAGCGCGGCGGCGATGCCGTACTCGGGCGAGAAGTAGGCGATCGCGGCGGGCAGCGGGGCGGCCTCGGCCTCCTGCTGCCGGGTCTGGTACCAGCGCGGACCGGTCAGGTAGTCGCGCAGGTCGTCGGCGAGGTCGCCGAGTCTGCGCAGGAACCGCCGGTCGGCGGCGAGCGCGGCGAGCCGGCCGGCCGGGACCTCCCCGAGCAGCCGCACCGGGTCCTCGCCGGTCGCGGCCCAGACCTCCGGGTCCACGGACCGGAACAGGTCCCTGGTCTCGGGGTGCCAGGACCAGCGCAGGTTGAGGGCCAGCTCGTGCAACGGCTGGAGTTGTTCGGGCAGGACGGTGCGGACGGTGAATCTGCGGATTGCCTTCACGGCGTGAAGCGTAGCCGTGGCGGCCGGTCCGACAGTGCGTCAAGTGGGCTATTGGGCATCCGTTCGGGCTATTGATGAGATCGCATTCGGCGCATTGGACTGCACGGGGGGCGCGCGAGGCGCACATTTCGAGGAGCCGCGCTACCAATACGTGAACTCTTCGGTACGGATTCATTTCCGATGGCGCATCCGCTCGGGAGAAGACCCGAAACTACTGTCGTACTGCTGCAAAAACCTTGTCGCCGGTGCGAGGATGACCGAAGGTCGTTGATGCTGTGGGGAGTGCGGCGACGGGTGGCGTCCCCCTTGAAGCAGCACGTCCGAATCCTTTTCGCGTTGGCCGTTCCCGTTCTTCTTAGCCCATTCGACGCTCACCGCGCACCGACGCGTGTCCTCGCGCCCGGCCCGCTCGTTCACGGGTGGACCGGACCGCCCAGGGGCGCGCCCCCGGAGGCGTGCGCCGGGACGCGCACGGGCTCGGGGGCGTCCTGCCACCGGCTCGGCGGGCGCCGGGCAGGTTGCCGGGGACGGCGGCGCGGGCAGGCTCCGGTCGCACGTCCTCCCCACCCAGCAGTCCTCCCGGTACTCCCCTGGCCCGATCCCCCGGCCCGCGGGAGCTGCCGCCGATCTCGGGCAGGAGCTTGGCATGCACGGCGACACGCGGGACCAGTCCACACCGGTGGCCGAAGCCCTCGACTCAGCGGTCGCGGAATCCGCCGGACGGATGGATTCTGACACTCGGACAGATCCGGCGATGCCTGCGCCCAGGGCGTCCGGCGCGGTCAGTACCGGATCCTCCGAATCCCAACCCCCCGCGGACCGGCCCTCGACGGCGCGGTCCTCCGAAACGGCCCGACGACCCGGGACCGAGGAGGACCGGACCGCGGCACCCCGCAGGCGCACCACCACGCGCCGCACCACCGCCACCGCGTCGGCCGCCACCCCGAAGGCCGGAGCCGGGGCCGAGCCCGCGCCCCGCAAGACCGCCACGAGGAAGGCGGCCGCCCCGAAGGCGCCCGCCGCGAAGACCGCCGCCGAACCGGCGGCCGGGCCCGCCCGCAAGACCGCCGCCAAGCCCTCCGCCCGCAAGACAGAGAGCGACACCGTGATCGGCCGCATCCCCGTCCTGGACGTCAGTCCCCTCGTCGACGCCGGCCGCCGCCCGGCCAAGGCCGTCGTCGGCGAGACCTTCCTGGTCACCGCGACCGTCTTCCGGGAGGGCCACGACGCCGTCAACGCCAACGTGGTGCTGCGCGACCCGCGCGGCCGCAGCGGCCCGTGGACGCCGATGCGCGAGCTCGCCGAGGGCACCGACCGCTGGGGCGCGTACGTCACCCCGACCGCGCCCGGCCGCTGGTCGTACCTGGTGGAGGCGTGGAGCGACCCGGTCGCCACCTGGCGCAGGACCGCCTCGGTGAAGCTGCCCGCCGGGATCGACACCGCGCTGGTCCTGGAGGAGGGGGCCCGGCTGTTCGAGCAGGCCGCGGCCGGCGTGCCGAAGAAGGAGGGCCGCGCCGACGTCCTGGCCGCCGCCGAGGCGCTGCGCGACCCGACCATGCCGCCGCTGTCCCGGCTGGCCGCCGCCCTCGCCCCCGAGGTGCTGGAGCTGCTGGCCCGGTACCCGCTGCGCGAGCTGCTCAGCGCCTCCCGCCCGCTGCCGCTGCAGGTGGACCGCGAGCGGGCGCTGTTCGGCTCCTGGTACGAGTTCTTCCCCCGTTCGGAGGGGGCCGTGGTGGACCCGAGCGGCGTCGAGCCGCCGCGCTCGGGCACCCTGCGCACCGCCGCCGAACGGCTGCCGGCGGTCGCCGCGATGGGCTTCGACGTGGTCTACCTGCCGCCGGTCCACCCGATCGGCCGAGCCTTCCGCAAGGGCCCGGACAACACCCTGACGGCCGGTCTGCACGACGTCGGCTCGCCCTGGGCGATCGGCTCCCCGGAGGGCGGCCACGACGCCGTCCACCCGGACCTCGGCACCGTCGAGGACTTCGACCACTTCGTCTCCGAGGCCCGGGAGCTGAAC
The DNA here is from genome assembly GCF_044767225.1 of Kitasatospora sp. NPDC101447. NCBI lineage: Bacteria > Bacillati > Actinomycetota > Actinomycetes > Kitasatosporales > Streptomycetaceae > Kitasatospora > Kitasatospora sp. NPDC101447. The sequence continues at coordinate 358,229 of NZ_JBIWNL010000004.1, read as the reverse complement.
CTGGAGGTGGCGCTCGACTTCGCCCTCCAGTGCTCGCCCGACCACCCGTGGGTGAACAAGCACCCGGAATGGTTCAGCCACCGCGCGGACGGCACCATCGCCTACGCCGAGAACCCGCCGAAGAAGTACCAGGACATCTACCCGGTCAACTTCGACCAGGACATGGACGGAATCGTCAAGGAAACCGTCCGAATCCTTCGGTTCTGGATGTCACACGGCGTGCGGATCTTCCGGGTCGACAACCCGCACACCAAACCGGTGGTGTTCTGGGAGAAGGTGCTCTCCGACATCGCCCGCACCGACCCCGATGTCGTGTTCCTGGCGGAGGCCTTCACCCGCCCCGCGATGATGCACACCCTGGCGAAGATCGGTTTCCACCAGTCGTACACGTACTTCACCTGGCGCACCACCAAACCGGAACTCACCGAGTACCTCACCGAACTCACCGGTGACGCAGCGGCCTACATGCGCCCCAACTTCTTCGCCAACACCCCGGACATCCTGCACGCCTACCTGCAGCACGGCGGCCGCGCCGCCTTCGCGGTCCGCGCGGTGCTCGCCGCCACCCTCTCCCCCAGCTACGGCGTCTACGCCGGCTACGAGCTCCACGAGAACGAGCCGGCCCACCCGGGCTCCGAGGAGTACCTGCACTCGGAGAAGTACGAGCTGCGCCCGCGCGACTGGAACCGCACCGACACCCTCGCCCCGCTGCTGACCGTGCTCAACCGGCTGCGCCGGCGCCACCCCGCCCTGCAGCAGCTGCGCGACCTGCGCTTCCACCCCACCGACAACGACCAGGTGCTCGCCTACTCCAAGACCGCGACCACCCCCGAGGGCCTCACCGACCAGGTCATCACCGTGGTGAACCTCGACCCGCACCACGTCCAGGAGGCCACCGTCAGCCTCGACGGCGACGGCCCGTACGCGGTGCACGACGAGCTCACCGGCGCCGTCTACACCTGGGGCCGGCACAACTACGTCCGGCTCGATCCCTCAGCCGAGCCGGCTCACCTCCTCACGGTTCGGAGGAACCCAGCGTGACAGTGAACGAGCCCGTCCCCGACACCTTCCCCGAGACCTCGAAGAAGAACCTGGACCCCGAGTGGTTCAAGCGTGCGGTCTTCTACGAGGTGCTGGTGCGGTCCTTCCAGGACAGCAACGGCGACGGGGTCGGGGACCTCAAGGGGCTCACGGCCAAGCTCGACTACCTCCAGTGGCTCGGGATCGACTGCCTCTGGCTCCCCCCGTTCTTCGCCTCGCCGCTGCGCGACGGCGGCTACGACGTGTCCGACTACACCTCGGTGCTGCCGGAGTTCGGCGACCTCGCCGACTTCATGGAGTTCACCGACGCCGCGCACGCCCGCGGCATGCGCGTGATCATCGACTTCGTCATGAACCACACCAGCGACCAGCACCCGTGGTTCCAGGCCTCCCGGGAGGACCCGGACGGGCCCTACGGCGACTTCTACATGTGGGCGGACGACGACAAGCAGTACCCGGACGCCCGGATCATCTTCGTCGACACCGAGACCTCCAACTGGACCTACGACCCGGTCCGCAAGCAGTACTACTGGCACCGCTTCTTCTCGCACCAGCCGGACCTCAACTACGACAACCCCCGGGTCCAGGACGAGATGATCGCCGGGCTGCGGTTCTGGCTCGACCTCGGCATCGACGGCTTCCGGCTGGACGCGGTGCCGTACCTCTTCGCCCGCGAGGGCACCAACTGCGAGAACCTGCCGGAGACCCACGAGTTCCTCAAGCGGGTCCGCAAGGAGATCGACGCCGACTACCCCGACACCGTGCTGCTCGCCGAGGCCAACCAGTGGCCGGAGGACGTCGTCGACTACTTCGGCGACTTCACCTCGGGCGGCGACGAGTGCCACATGGCGTTCCACTTCCCGGTGATGCCGCGGATCTTCATGGCGGTGCGCCGCGAGTCCCGCTACCCGGTGTCCGAGATCCTCGCCAAGACCCCGCGTATCCCCAACGGCTGCCAGTGGGGCATCTTCCTGCGCAACCACGACGAGCTGACCCTGGAGATGGTCACCGACGAGGAGCGCGACTACATGTACGCGGAGTACGCCAAGGACCCCCGGATGCGCGCCAACGTGGGCATCCGCCGCCGGCTCGCCCCGCTGCTGGAGAACGACCGCAACCAGATCGAGCTGTTCACCGCCCTGCTGCTCTCCCTGCCCGGCTCGCCGGTGCTCTACTACGGGGACGAGATCGGCATGGGCGACAACATCTGGCTCGGCGACCGGGACGGCGTGCGCACGCCGATGCAGTGGACCCCGGACCGCAACGCGGGTTTCTCCTCCGCCGACCCGGGCAGGCTCAGTCTGCCGCCCATCATGGACCCGGTGTACGGCTTCCAGGTGACCAACGTCGAGGCGCAGCAGAGCAGTTCGAGTTCGCTGCTGCACTGGACGCGTCGCATGATCGAGATCCGCAAGCTCAATCCGGCGTTCGGCCTCGGCAGCTACGCCGAACTGCCGTCCAGCAACCCCGCCGTGCTGGCCTTCGTGCGCGAGCACGAGGGGGACCTGGTCATGTGCGTGAACAACTTCTCGCGGTTCGCTCAGCCGACCGAGCTGGACCTGCGGCAGTACGGCGGGCGGTACCCGGTCGAGCTGATCGGCGGGGTGCGCTTCCCGTCGATCGGTGAGTGGCCCTACCTGCTCACCCTGGCCGGGCACGGCTTCTACTGGTTCCAGCTCCGGCAGCCCCCGCGTCTGAGCGGGACCAGGCGGTCGAAGTAACGATCCGCCACGGCCGCACCGCCATACCGGCACCACCAGACCCTCCGGGGGCGCCAGTTGAACCCCAGCGCCCCCGGAGTTCTCTGCACCACCGCGTACGGAGAACAGCCCAACGGCCACCCACACGAAGGCGTGACACCCGAGCCACGCTCGCGTGCCGCGACCGCCGCGCCGCCGCAATCCGGAAGACTGACGGACCCGGCCACGACCCGTCGGGCAGTCCGCGTGCTTCCGGGGAAAGGGAGTCATGTCCGAAACCTCCCGTTCTCAAGCCCATGTGCAGCACGACGCCCCGGCCGGCTCCACCACGCCGACCGGCGCGCGGGGCTCCGGGGTCCGGAGAACCGCCCTGGGGGTCAGCGAGCTCGTCCAGGCGGCGCTGCCGCTGATCGCGGCGTGGCTGCCCACCCAGCGCTGGTACGCCGGGAAGGGACGGCCCATCACCGGTCTCACCCCGGTGGTCGGCACCCCGCTGCAGGTCGGCGACCCGGCCCTGCTGCACCTGCTGCTGCGGGTCGAGCACGCCACCACGGCCGGCGCGCCGCACGGCGACATCTACCAGCTGCTGCTCGGCATCCGCTCGCAGGGACTCGGGGACATCGGGCCCGGCGCGGTGCTCGGCCGGCTCAGCCAGGGACCGTACGACGGTGCGACCCTCTACGACGCGGTGCACGACCCCGAACTCACCGGGCGCCTGCTGGAACACCTCGCCACCGGCGACCGCTTCGGCTCGCTGTCCTTCCGCCGCACCCCCGGCTCCGGACTGCCCGCCAACCTCCCCGGCCGCGCCTCCACCGCCGAGCAGTCCAACAGCTCGGTCATCTACGGCACCTCGTACATCCTCAAGCTGTTCCGCCGCATCCACCCCGGCACCAACCCCGACCTCGAACTCTCGCTCGCCCTCTCCCGGGCCGGCTCCACCCGCATCCCGCGGGTCGCCGCCTGGTTCGAGAGCCGGATGGAACGCGCCGAACCGGCCACCCTCGGCCTGCTCCAGCGCTACCTGCCGGACGCCGAGGACGGCTGGGAGCTCGCCCTCGACCAGGTCGGCCGGCTCAAGGGCGACCGCTCCCCGGGCAACTTCGCCATCGAGGCGCACCGGCTCGGCCGGGCCACCGCCGAGGTGCACCGGGTGCTGGCCCGGTCGATGCCGGTCGCCCGGCTCGACCGCACCCAGACCGGACGGCTCGCCACCGCGATGGCCGACCGGCTGGACAGCGCCGTCGCCGCCGTCCCCGGGCTGCTGCGCTTCCGGGCCGCGCTGCGCACCGCCTTCCAGCAGCTCGCCGACGCCCACCCGGACGGTCTGCCGGTCCAGCGCATCCACGGCGACCTGCACCTCGGGCAGGCCATGCGGACCCCGCACGGCTGGGTCCTGTTGGACTTCGAGGGCGAGCCCGCCAAGTCGGTCAACGAGCGGCGCGAACCGCAGCCCGCCCTGCGCGACGTCGCCGCCATGCTCCGCTCCTTCGACTACGCCGCCGCCCACCTGCTGGCCGGCGGCCCGGTCGACCCGGAACTGGCGCACCTGGCCGCCGCCTGGGCCCAGCGCAACCGCACCGCCTTCAGCGCCGGCTACACGGCCGGGGGCGGCGCCGACCCGGCGGCCTCGCCGGAGCTGATGCGGGCGCTGGAGATCGACAAGGCGGTGTACGAGGTGGTGTACGAGGCCCGGCACCGGCCGAGCTGGCTGCCGATCCCGCTGGCCGCGATCAACCGGCTCGCCCTGTCCGTCTGACTCCCCCGATCCCCGCTCACCCGCCACCCGCACCACCGCCCGCCGCACCGCCCGCAGGAGTTCGCCCACCCCCGCCGCAGGAGGACCACGCCGTGACGCCGCTCGACCCGACCGGCCGCCCCGACCGCACCGTTCCGGCCACCTTCCTGGCCGGCGCCGCCGACCCGCCCCGAGCCGAAGGGCTCGCCGACGCCGACGGCGGAGCGGGCCGAGCGACCGACGAAGGAGGGGGTGCCGAAGCGGCGGGCGCCGACGCCGGGCCCGAGCGCCCGGCGCCGCGCGGGCGGACCACGCCGCGCGCGGCCCCCGTTCCCGCGGGCGTTCCGGCGGACGCCCCCGTCGGGGCCCTGCGCCTGCCCGAGGCGCCGCTGCCGCCGTCCGAGGTGGACCGGCTGGTGAGCGGGCAGCACCACGACCCGCACGCTCTGCTCGGCGCGCACCCGGTGCACGGCGGGACCGCGGTCCGGGTGCTGCGCCCGTTCGCCGAGCGGGTGGTCGTCGAGACCCCGCAGGGCCCCGCCGAACTCACCCACCAGCAGAGCGGGCTGTTCACCGGGCTGGTGGCCGGCGGCGAACTGCGGGACTACTCCCTGCTGGTGACCTACCCGGACGGCGAGCCGATGCGCCAGCAGGACGGCTACCGCACCGCGCCCACCCTCGGCGAGCTGGACCTGCACCTGATCTCCGAGGGCCGGCACGAGCAGCTGTGGCGGGCGCTCGGCTCGCACGTGCGCACCGTCGACGGCGTGGCCGGCACGGCGTTCGCGGTCTGGGCGCCGAACGCGGTCGGAGTGCGGCTGATCGGCGACTTCAACCACTGGAACGGCACCGGGCACCCGATGCGCTCGCTCGGCTCCTCCGGCATCTGGGAGCTGTTCGTCCCGGGCCTGGCCGAGGGCACCACGTACAAGTACGAGGTGCACACCCGGCAGGGCTGGGTGCTCGACAAGGCCGACCCGCTGGCCCGGGCCGCCCAGTGCCCGCCCGGCACCGCCTCGGTGGTCACCTCCTCCGCCTACACGTGGCAGGACGGCGAGTGGATGGCCCGCCGGGCCCGCGCCCCGCACCACCGGGCGCCGATGTCGGTGTACGAGCTGCACCTGCCCTCGTGGCGCCCGGACCTCACCGACTACCGCGCCATCGCCGATGAACTCCCGCGCTACCTCAAGGAGTTGAACTTCACCCACGTGGAGTTCATGCCGGTGATGGAGCACCCCTTCGGCGGCTCCTGGGGCTACCAGGTGTCCGGCTACTACGCCCCCACCGCCCGGCTCGGCGGGCCGGACGACTTCCGGTACCTGGTGGACACCCTGCACCGGCACGGCATCGGCGTGATCGTCGACTGGGTGCCCGCGCACTTCCCCAAGGACGACTTCGCGCTCGCCCGCTTCGACGGCGAGCCGCTGTACGAGCCCGCCGACCCGCTGCGCGCCGAGCACCCCGACTGGGGGACGCTGGAGTTCGACTACGGCCGCAAGGAGGTGCGCAACTTCCTGGTCGCCAACGCGGTCTACTGGTGCGAGGAGTTCCACATCGACGGCCTGCGGGTCGACGCCGTCGCCTCGATGCTCTACCTCGACTACTCCCGCGAGGGCGGCGCCTGGACGCCCAACCAGTTCGGCGGCCGGGAGAACCTGGACGCGGCCTCCTTCCTGCAGGAGATGAACGCCACCGTCTACCGGCGCTGCCCCGGTGTGATCACCATCGCCGAGGAGTCCACCGCCTGGGACGGGGTCACCCGCCCCACCGACGCCGGCGGCCTCGGCTTCGGGCTCAAGTGGAACATGGGCTGGATGCACGACTCGCTGGTCTACATCTCCAAGGAGCCGGTGCACCGCAAGTACCACCACAACGAGATCACCTTCTCGATGGTGTACGCCTACTCGGAGAACTACATCCTGCCGATCTCGCACGACGAGGTCGTCCACGGCAAGCAGGCCCTGGTCTCCAAGATGCCCGGCGACTGGTGGCAGCAGCGCGCCAACCACCGCGCCTACCTGGGCTTCATGTGGTCCCACCCGGGCAAGCAACTGCTCTACATGGGGCAGGAGTTCGCCCAGGGCGCGGAATGGGACCACGAGCACGGCCCGCAGTGGTGGGTGCTCGACGAGCAGTGGCCGGCCCACGAGGACCACCGCGGGGTGCGCCGCCTGGTCCGCGACCTCAACCGGCACTACCGCGACACCCCGGCGCTGTGGGAGCTGGACACCACCCCGGACGGCTTCCGCTGGCTCGACGGCGGCGCCGCGGACGACAACCTGCTCTCCTACGTCCGGTACGCGGCCGACGGCACCCCGCTGGTCGCGGTCTGCAACTTCTCCCCGGTCGTCCGGCACGGCCGCCGGGTCGGCCTGCCCCGCCTGGCGGGCCGCGACCAGCTGTGGGAGGAGGTGCTGAACACCGACGCCGAGGAGTACGGCGGCAGCGGCATCGGCAACTCCCACCCGGTCAAGGCCGAAGCGGTGGAGTGGGACGGCCAGCCCCGCTCCGCGGAACTGGTCCTCCCGCCGCTCGCCACGCTCTGGCTCCGTCCGGCGTGATCGCCTAGGCTCCCCGCCTGAGACTGATCGTCAGCAGGCGGGGGGCTTGCGCGTGTTGCTGTGGACGTCGTTGAAATGTATCTACCTGCTGGCGCCCTTCGTCGGCTGGGCGGCGCTGGTGCGGACCCGGGCGGTCGGGGCCGCGGTCTTCGCCGTCCTGATGGGCCTGGCCACGGCCATCGTCGGCCCGGCGTACGGGTGGTTCTTCATCTGGCCCAGGGCCGACCTGGAAGCCGGGTACCCGTTCGTGGCGGCCCTGGTGATCCTGGCGGGCGTGCTGGGCGAGCGGTGGCTGCGCGGCCCGCGGCCGGAGAACAGGTTCGTCGACCCCGAGAGCGGGGCCGCCGTCGCGTTCTGCATCCACGCGCTCGCCGGAGGGGCCCTCGTGTTGATGTACCAGTTCTTCGCCTACGACGCCTTCCTCCCGAACCTCGCCGAGGTGCCGCTGCCGCCCGGGCTGACCATCGAGCACGTCTCCGGCACCGAGGGCGCCTGTGGCTCGAACTTCTGCTCCCGGACCCTCACCATCGGCAGCCCCGCCGGCGTGACGGCCGACCAGGTGGAGGCCCGGCTGCGGGCCGCGCTCGCCGCCGACGGCTGGACCCCGGGCCGCAACGGCACCCTCGTGCACCCGCACGGCTGGCTGGTGGACCCGCGCGTGTCGGAGGTCTTCGTCAGCGGGCGAACGGTGGAGCTGTCCGGCTCGGACGGCTCCACCGCCCGCTGACCACCGGCGCCCCCGGCAGGACCTTCGTCCCTTGCCGGTCCGGCCCGCCTCTGCTCGCGGACGTTCGTTCGGGGTGCGAAGGTATGGTCGATATGACCACCTTCCGAGACGACGGGACGGAGAAACCCACGTGGCGCGCAGCGTGTACGTGACCGGGATCGACCGGGGGGACGGCCGACAGGCGGTCGAACTCGGGGTCATGGAACTGCTCACCCGCCAGGTGGACCGGGTCGGGCTCTTCCGCCCGCTGGTGCACGCCTCCGCCCCCGGTGAGCCGGGCTCGGACCACGTCGTCGAGCTGCTGCACGGCCGCTACCGGATCGACCTGCCGAGCACCGAGCTGTACGGCCTCACCTACGAGGAGGCCGCCGCGCTGCAGGCCGCCCAGGGGCAGGACGAGCTGGTCTCCGTCCTGGTCGACCGGTTCCGCGCGATGGAACGGCGCTGCCAGGCGGTGCTGGTGCTCGGCACCGACTTCGCCGACACCAACATCCCGGACGAACTGGCCTTCAACGCCCGCCTCGCCAACGAGTTCGGTGCCGCCGTGCTGCCGGTGGTCGGCGGTCAGGGCAAGGACCCGGAGGCCGTGATCGCCGAGGTGCGCAACGCCCACCGGGCTTACACCGACCTCGGCTGCGAGACCCTGGCGATGATCGCCAACCGGACCGCCGCCAGCGCCAAGCAGCGGATCCAGCGCAAGCTCACCGAGAAGCTGCCGATCCCCGCCTACGTCATCCCGGAGGAGCCGGCCCTGGCCGCGCCGACCGTCGCCCAGCTGGTCGAGGCGACCGGCGCCGAGGTGCTGCTCGGCGACGCGGCCGGCCTGGCCCGCGACGTGCGCGGCTACGTCTTCGGCGGCGCCATGCTGCCGACCTTCCTGGACGCGCTGACCGAGGGCGCGCTCGTCGTCACCCCCGGAGACCGCGCCGACCTGGTGATCGGCTCGCTGGCCGCGCACGCCGCCGGCGCCCCGCCGATCGCCGGCGTGCTGCTGACACTCGGCCAGCACCCCGGCCCGAACGTGATGGCGCTCGCCGCCCGGCTCGCCCCGGGCACCCCGGTCGCCGTCGTCCCCGAGGGCAGCTGGCCGACCGCCGCCGCCCTGACCCACCTGGAGGGCAAGCTCACCGCGGCCAGCCCCCGGAAGGCCGAGATCGCCCTCGGCCTGTTCGAACTGCACGTCGACACCGTCGAGTTGACCAACCTGATCGAGGTCGACCGGTCCGAGCGGGTCACCCCGATGATGTTCGAGCACGAGCTGCTGGAGCGGGCCCGGGCCGGCCGCCGGCACGTCGTGCTGCCCGAGGGCACCGAGGAGCGGGTGCTGCGCGCGGCCGAGATCCTGCTGCGCCGCAACATCTGCGACCTCACCCTGCTCGGCGATCCGGACGCGGTGCGCCGCAAGGCCGCCGGCCTCGGCATCGAGCTGCCGCTGGAGGCGCCGGGCGCCGACCGCGCCCAGGTCCGGCTCGTCGACCCGACCACCAGCCCGCTGCGCCGCCAGTTCGCCGAGCTGTACGCGCGGCTGCGGGCCCACAAGGGGATGACCGTCGAACTGGCGCTGGACGTCGTCACGGACGTCTCCTACTTCGGCACCCTGATGGTCCAGGAGGGCATCGCGGACGGCATGGTGTCCGGCGCGGTGCACTCCACCGCGGCGACCATCCGGCCGGCCTTCGAGGTGATCAAGACCTCGCCGGGCGCCGCGATCGTCTCCTCCGTCTTCTTCATGTGCCTGGCCGACAAGGTGCTGGTGTACGGCGACTGCGCGGTCAACCCCGACCCGGACGCCCAGCAGCTGGCCGACATCGCGATCCAGGCCGCCGCCACCGCCGCCCAGTTCGGGGTGGAGCCGCGGGTCGCGATGCTCTCGTACTCGACCGGCACCTCGGGCTCCGGCGCCGACGTCGACAAGGTGCGCAAGGCCACCGAGCTCGTCCGCGAGCTGCGGCCGGACATCCTGGTCGAGGGCCCGATCCAGTACGACGCGGCGGTGGACGAGCACGTCGCGGCCACCAAGCTGCCGGGCTCCCCGGTGGCCGGGCGGGCGACCGTGCTGATCTTCCCGGACCTCAACACCGGCAACAACACCTACAAGGCGGTCCAGCGCTCGGCCGGCGCGGTCGCGGTCGGCCCGGTGCTGCAGGGGCTGCGCAAGCCCGTCAACGACCTCTCCCGCGGGGCGCTGGTGCAGGACATCGTCAACACCGTGGCGATCACCGCCATCCAGTCCCAGGACGACAAGGAGCACCGGGCATGAGCGAAGGAACCCGCGTTCTCGTGCTGAACGCCGGCTCCTCGTCGGTGAAGTACCAGCTGATCGAGATGCTGGACGGCACCCGGCTGGCCTCCGGGCTGGTCGAGCGGATCGGCGAGTCGGGCGGGCGCCTGGTGCACACCCCCCGCGCCGGCGAGCCGCGCGAGGCGCTGCAGCCGTTCCCCGACCACTCGGCCGCACTGAAGGCCGTCGCCGAGGAGCTGGCCGCCGACGGCCTCGGGCTGGACTCCCCCGAGCTGGCCGCGATCGGCCACCGGGTGGTCCACGGCGGCAAGCGGTTCACCGAGCCGACCGTGATCACCGAGGAGGTGCTCGGGGAGATCCGCCGGCTCATCCCCGTCGCGCCGCTGCACAACCCGGCCAACATCACCGGCATCGAGGTGGCCCGGGCGCTGCGCCCCGACCTCCCGCAGGTGGCCGTCTTCGACACCGCCTTCCACGCCTCGATGCCCGAGTACGCGGCGCGGTACGCGATCGACAAGGACGTCGCCGACGAGCACCGGGTGCGCCGCTACGGCTTCCACGGCACCTCGCACCAGTACGTCTCGCGGGCGACCGCCCGGCTGCTCGGCAAGGACCCGGCCGAGGTCAACGTGATCGTGCTGCACCTGGGCAACGGCGCCTCCGCCTCGGCGGTCAGCGGCGGGCGCTGCGTCGACACCTCGATGGGCCTGACCCCGCTGGAGGGCCTGGTCATGGGCACCCGCTCGGGCGACATCGACGCCGGTGTGGTGTTCCACCTGCACCGGGTCGGCGGACTGTCGATCGACGAGATCGACGACCTGCTCAACCGCCGCAGCGGCCTGCGCGGCCTGTGCGGCGAGAACGACATGCGCGAGATCATGCGCCGCGCCGACGAGGGGGACGCGGACGCCAGGCTCGCCTTCGACAGCTACGTCCACCGGCTGCGCAAGTACATCGGCGGCTACTACGGGGTGCTCGGCCGGGTGGACGCGATCGCCTTCACCGCGGGCGTCGGGGAGAACGCGGCGCCGGTGCGCGCGGCGGCCACCGCGGGGCTGGACGAGCTGGGCATCGCCGTGGACCCGGAGCTGAACTCGGTGCGCTCGGGCGCGGCCCGGATCATCTCGCCCGCGTACGCCCGGGTGGCGGTCGCGGTGGTGCCCACCGACGAGGAGCTGGAGATCGCCCGGCAGGCCTTCGCACTGGTGCACCGGGAACCTCACATGTCCGAGGACTGACACAAAATCGTCTCACTCCTCGGAATCATTCGTCGGCGATTCCTCCCGGTCCGTGCCGAATGCACCCATAACCCGAACGGATAGACTGATCGATATGCGCCGAGCGAAAATTGTCTGCACCCTGGGTCCGGCGACGGACTCCTACGAACAGCTGAAGGCCATCGTCGAGGCGGGCATGAACGTCGCCCGACTGAACATGAGCCACGGCAACCACGCGGACCACGAGGAGCGGTACCGCAAGGTCCGCCAGGTCTCGGAGGACACCGGCAAGGCCATCGGCGTCCTGGCCGACCTCCAGGGTCCGAAGATCCGTCTGGCGACCTTCGCCAACGGTCCGGTGACCGTCGACAACGGCGACGAGTTCACCATCACCACCGAGGACGTCCCCGGTGACCAGTACATCTGCGGCACCACCTACAAGGGCCTGCCCGGCGACGTGAAGCCCGGCGACCCGATCCTGATCAACGACGGCGTCATCGCCCTGGAGGTCGTCAGCGTCGACGGCCCGCGGGTGAAGACCGTGGTGGTCGAGGGCGGCGTGCTCTCGAACAACAAGGGCATCAACCTGCCCGGCGCGGCCGTGAACGTGCCCGCCCTGTCCGAGAAGGACAAGGACGACCTGCGCTTCGCCCTGCGCCTGGGCGTCGACATGATCGCCCTGTCCTTCGTCCGCAACGCGGACGACATCAAGGACGTCCACGAGGTCATGGACGAGGTCGGCATCCGGGTGCCGGTCATCGCCAAGATCGAGAAGCCGCAGGCCGTCGAGGCCATGGAGGAGATCGTCCTCGCCTTCGACGCCATCATGGTCGCCCGCGGCGACCTCGCCGTGGAGTACCCGCTGGAGCGGGTGCCGCTGGTCCAGAAGCAGCTGGTCACGCTGGCCCGCCGCAACGCCAAGCCGGTCATCGTCGCCACCCAGATGATGGAGTCGATGATCCACGCCTCGCGCCCGACCCGCGCCGAGGTCTCCGACGTCGCCAACGCCATCCTGGACGGCGCCGACGCGGTCATGCTCTCCGCCGAGTCCAGCGTCGGCAAGTACCCGGTCGAGACCGTCCGCACCATGAGCCGGATCTGCGAGAAGGCCGAGGAGGAGCTGGTCTCCCAGGGCCTGCAGCCGCTCAACCCGGGCCGCAAGCCGCGCACCCAGGGCGGCTCGGTCGCCCGCGCCGCGTGCGAGCTGGGCGACTTCCTCGACGGCAAGGCGCTGGTCGCCTTCACCAAGTCCGGCGACACCGCCCGCCGGCTGTCCCGCTACCGCTCGCCGATCCCGGTGATCGCGTTCACCCCGGACTCCGCGACCCGCAACCAGCTCTCGCTGAGCTGGGGCGTCGAGGCGTACGTGACCGAGCAGGTCGCCACCACCGACGCCATGGTCGCCCAGGTCGACCGTGAGCTGCTGCGGATGGGCCGGCTCGCCGAGGGCGACACCGTCATCGTCACCGCCGGTGTCCCGGTCGGCATCCCCGGCACCACCAACATGGTGCAGGTGCACCACCTGGGCACCCGGGGCGAGTGAGCCCCAGGACCTGAGAACGCCCGTGGGGCGGTCCTCCCGTACGGAGGGCCGCCCCACGGGCGTCAGTGCGTCCGGCGCGCGTCGCTCACTCGTTGCTGTAGGGCGCGTCGTCGTTGAACATGTGCATCCCCGGGATGTGCAGGGTGCCGCCGAACTGGCCGGCCTGCTTGGCGGTGACGCCGGTCAGCTCCAGGTCCAGCGGGATCGGGATGGCGCCGATCAGGTCGTACAGCCAGCGCGGCAGGGTGTCCGGGGTGAGGGTGATCTCGCCCAGGTCGATCGGGATCGGCAGGCCGAGCACCTTGGAGAGGTGGCCGGACAGCCGCTCCACGTACATGGTGACCGGGCCGTTGCGCATGGTCGAGGTGGAGCCCTTGGCGCCCTGGACGTGGAAGGTGACGCCGTTCCCCTCCAGTGTCGACATGTCGAGATTGTCGATGTCCACGCTGTCGACCACGAACTTCAGCACCCGCTTGCTGCCGGTCGGGGTCTTCACGTCGTAGACGCCGTGGAAGGCCGCGCCGTGCAGGGCCAGACGGCTGGTCAGCAGCGTCCAGTTCTGCTCCGGGACGACGTGGCCGGTCGTGGCCGCGCCCGCGGTCAGGCCCCGGGTGTCCACGTCGCAGTTGGGGTTGTCGGTGGGCGTGGCGGACGGGGTGCCGGTGGCGCCCGCGGTGGGCGAGGCGGTGCCGGAGGCGCCGGCCGAGGGCGTCGCCCTGGGGCTCGCCTTCCCGCTCGGCGTCGCGGCCGGCGAGGGCGCGCCGCCGGAGGACGGGGTCGTGGTCGGCGCGGCGTCCGGGGTCGCGCCGTGGGCCTGCGGCTGGGCGGGTGCGGGCTGGGCCGGCGTGCCGGCCCGCGGGGCCGGGGCGGTCGGGGTGGTGGCCGCCGGCGACGGGGTGGTGCCCGGCTTGGGGGCCTGGGTCGGGGCGGCGGTCGGGCTGGGCGAAGCCGTCGGGTTCAGCAGGTGGTTGATGCCCCCGACGATGTCGTCGATCAGCCCGGCCTGGGTCGCCGTGCCAGGACCGCTGCCGACGCCCGGCCGGTCCGTGCCCGGCGCGACCGCGCCGGTGGTGGCGGCGCCGGCCTGCGGCTGCGCGGCCGCCCGGGCGGCGGGCGGCAGCGTGCCGGGCTCCGCCGCGGCCGGCGGCTTGACCGGCGCGACGGTCGGCGCCTGGCCGGTCGGCTGGGTCGGCACCGAGCTCGGGCCGGTCGAGGGCCCGTTCGAGGGCCCAGGGGTGGGCGCGGTGGTGGGCGCGGTCGGCGGGGTGGTCGGGCCCGCGGTCGGGCCCGTCGTCGGGTCGGCGGTCGGGCCCGGCGGCGGCTCGGGCAGCTCGCTCTTGGGGACGGGCGTCTCGATCGGCGCGACGTCCGGCACCGTGGCCGGCGCGGCACCGCAGGGCTTGCCCGCCGCCGCCTCGGCGATCGCCGGGTTGGGCGTGTAGGCGGCGGCCATCAGCAGCGCGGTCGGCACCGCGGCCATCGCCAGTGCGCGGCCTCTGAGTCTGACCCGTACGGGCGTGCGCGGGGCCGCGTGCCGACCGGAGCGCCGCGCCGGCACGGCCGCGTCGTCGGCTTGCTCGGCCGGCCCGGTCACCGCGCGGCCTCCGGATCGGTGGCGCCGGCCTGCTTCGGGACGGACGCCTCGGCGGCGGGCTGGGCGGCCGGCTCCTGCGGCTCGCCCTGGGCGGGCAGTTGGGCGGTGGGCGCCTCGGCGGCAGCCGCGACGGTGGTCTCCGCGGCGGCCTCGGCGGCCGGCTCGGTGGCGACGCTCTGCGCCACGGCCTCACCGGCCCCGGTGTCCGCGGCCGCCGCGTCCTCGGCGCCCTTGCGGCGGCCACGGCGACGGCCCTCACCCGCGGTCTTCGGCTCCGGCAGCGGGGCCCAGGAGACCATCAGCCCGCCGCCGATCAGGCCCGGCAGCAGCGCCAGTCCGAAGCCCGCCAGGTTGGAGACCGGGATCGAGACCAGGGTCAGCAGGATGGTGGCGATGCCGCCGAAGACCCGCACCGCGGGCTGGAACCAGGCGGTCAGACCGAGGATGATCATCAGCACGCCGATGATCAGCGACCCCGCGCCGGCCGTGGTCGACATCGCGATGGTCAGGCCACCGAACGTCAGGTGCGCGTAGGGGAAGTAGAGGATCGGGACGCCGGCGATCATGGCCAGCAGGCCGCCCCAGAAGGGCCTGGTGCGGCGGAAATCACGGAAGTGCCGCCAGAGCCACCCGATCGGGTTCTGGTGGCCGGTCCGGGGTTCGACCGTTGCGCTGGACATGGTGCAGCTCCTCGATGTCGCTACGAGGGGAGAACAATGGGGGTGGGCCGGGGGCGGCGATGCTCCGCCGTCCCCGGCCCCGGGTGGACCCGTCGTCGGGGCGCGTCGCCCGGCAGGCCGTCAGGCGTGCCGGGCGGGCGTCCCGGTCAAAGCGAGGCTCAGAAGCACTCGTTGCCCGCGCCGTCGCCGCTCTTCAGCGCGAGGTTCAGGCCGTTCAGCTTGAACGTGCCGGCCGAGGTGGCCCGGGCGACCTGCTGAACGCCGCTCAGGTCCGCCGCCTTGGCGGCCTGGGCGAAACCGGTCGCACCGGAGGGCAGACCGGCGCCGCCGCCGGCCTTGGTGACGCCCGGGTGCGGGGTCCAGCCCTGGGTGGCCGAGCCGGAGAGGGTGGAGGCGTCCTGACCGATGTTGATGTTGGTGAAGGTCGCGTCCGCCTTCAGCTGCTCCAGGTCGATCAGCAGGTTGTCGGCCTGAACCGGCTTGCCCGCCTCGGTACCGGCGTGCAGCTGCAGGGTGATCTTGCCCAGACCGAAGCCGGTCAGGTCCGTCACCACCGACTGGCACAGGTTGGTGATGTCGGCGTGGTCGAAGGCCGAGACCGCGACCGGGTGCGGCTTGCCGTTCGCCTCGATGTCGACCGAGCCGAACTGGGCGAAGTTGGTGCCGTGCAGCTGGTCGGTGCTGACCTTGAACTGCTGGCCGGAAATGCTGAACGAAGCGGCGAGCGCGCTGTTGGCGATCGAGACGCCGACCATCGCGGTGGCCGCGACGCTCGGAACCATCACCAGGGCGAAGCGCTTCCAGCGGGTCTTGCCGTAGGTCTTGGACATGCGAGTCCTCCTTCTAGGACGTACATCTCCGGCTCCCCGGCGGCGTGGCGCGCGCCGGTGGGGGCCTGGGATGGGAGAGAGCTACGTCCTCGGTAGCGGAGAGCGCCTTGGGCGTCGTCGGACGCGGGAGCGGCCTGCGTAGAGCGGCCCTCCCGGCCGAGCACCGACCGACCTTGTGGGGCGGCGGGCAGGACCGACGACATCGGCGATCACCCCCGAGCGACAACCAGCGACCGCGCAGGGCCGCGCGGCCGGTCGAAGGACAGGAACCGCCGTGGGACCGCGGATACCCCCCTGCCCTCCCTACCGCCGACCGGGGCCGGCGGATCACCCGGTGGGGATCCCGCGCTCCGCTTGGCCGACGGCTGTCGGAGGGTGTGGAGTCTGGGACCGGGCGACGCCGATGCTGCTTGAATCCCGGGCGAAGCACAAGGGGTGCCTTACTGACGGGTAATCCAACATTCGGTGGCGTCGATCATGAACCGGACGCGACGAACACCGTACGTGACGTCTTGAAGGAACGGTGACGGCGAAATCTGCCGGAAACACCGCCGAAACACCCGTGGGCGGTCACGGATAGTGACCACCCACGGGTGAAATCAAGATTTGGTAAACCTCTGTCCGGTTGACCGGATTGTCGCCAAATCACCTGGCGACACCGCAGGTCATCCGCCGTGCCAGCCGACCGGCCGGAGCCGGGTCGGACCCGGCCTCGGAGCGGACCCGAAGCGCTCTCGGAACGGGCCCGAACCGGCGTCGGAACGGGCCCGGACCGAGGTCAGAACAGGACGCGCGCCAGCGCCGTACGGGCCGCGGTGACCCGCGGGTCGTCCGACCCGATCACCTCGAACAGCTCCAGCAGGCGCAGCCGGGCGGTGTCCCGGTCTTCGCCGGCCGTCCGCCCGACGGTGTCCACCAGGCGCCCGAAGGCGTCCTCGACGTGGCCGCCGACCAGGTCCAGGTCGGCCGCCTGGAGCTGGATCGCGACGTTCTTCGGCTCGGCGGCGGCCGCCGTCCGGACGTCCTGCAGGTCCAGGCCCTCGATCCGCTGCAGCAGCTCGGCCTGGGCCAGGCCCAGCTTGGCCTCGGTGTTGCCCGGCTGGTCGGTCAGCACGTTCTTGTACGCCTGGATGGCACCGCCCAGGTCACCGGCGTCCAGCGCGTCGTGCGCGGCGGCCAGCGCCGGGTCCTCGGGACGCTCCGGGGCAGCGGCCGGGGCCTCGCCCGGGGCGACCGCGCCGCCCACGCCGAAGCGCTGCTCGGCGACCAGGATCAGCTGGTCCAGGATCTTGCGGATGTTGGCGGCGCTCTCCGCGCCCTGGAACAGCGGCACCAGCTGGCCGGCCACCACGGCCATCACGGCCGGGATGCCCTGGATGCCGAACTGCTGGGCCAGCAGCTGGTTCGAGTCCACGTCGATCTTGGCGAGCACGAAGCGGCCGGCGTACTCCTCGGCCAGGCCCTCCAGGACCGGGCTGAGCTGCTTGCAGGGGCCGCACCACTCGGCCCAGAAGTCGATGACGACCGGCACCTCGGTGGAGCGCTGGACGACGTCGGACTCGAAGGTGTCCTCGGTGACGTCGATGACGAGCTGGAGGGCGGACTGGGCGGGGGCGACTCCGGCCGCTTCGGCGGCGGCCGCCTGACGGGCCCGCTCGGCCCGGGCCTGCTCGGCCTTCTGTGCGGCCTCGCCGGCCGCCTTCACTGCGGCGAGGTCGACCGCGCCGCGCAGGGCGGAGCTGTTGGGACGCGAATTCCGTGGCTGCATGGCACCATCCTCCCCCGTCCGCGCTGCTCGCGGGCACCATCCTCGGGAAAGTCGGCTCGCGCGGGGCGCGCTGCGCCGGTTCCCGGGCGTGGTACCCGCCCCCCGGTAGCCTGGACCGTTCGGCGCGGATCCCCACCCGCGCCCGCGCCGCTCCCGTCCCACGGTCGCGGCGCCTGGTTGTCACTGTTCTTTCGCTACGAGTCGTAGCGTAACTGGAGGCGGTGCCCCGGCCGCAAGCCCCACCGGCGGTTCGGCGACGTGACCTGCCCCACTTTCCCGGGCGGCCCGGCTGCCCGAATCGGCCAACAGTCGCTACCGTTACCTGCCCCACCCAAGTTACTTACCAGTAAAGCGCAAGGAGGCCCGGTGCCGGCCGCCCAGCCCCCCGCGAGCCCGGAGAGCACGGTCCCGACGTCCACGGACCCGGCGAGCTCGGCCCCGGAAGCCGCGCACCCGACCCCGGAGGCCGTCGGCACCGCCCGGGCCAAGGGCCGCCCGCGCAGCGCCGCCGCCGACCGCGCCATCCTCGCCGCCACCCGCGAAGCCCTCGCCGAACTCGGCTGGGGCGGACTGACCATGGGCCACGTGGCGAGCCGGGCCGGGGTCGCCAAGACCACGCTCTACCGCCGCTGGCCCTCCAAGAACGAACTGGTCGTCGACGCCGTCGCCACCCTCTTCGACGACCTGGTGATGCCCGACCTCGGCAGCCTGCGGGCCGACATCGAGGCCGTGGTGGCCCAGTTCGCCGACCTGCTGGCCCGCCCGGAGACCCAGGCCGCGCTGCTCGCGCTGTTCGCCGAGGGCATCCGCGACCGGCAGCTGCACCGCCGGATCCGCGAGGCCATCGTGGACCCGCAGAAGCGGCTGGTCCGCCAGGGCAGGACGGCCGCCCAGGCGCGCGGCGAACTCGAACCGGACACCGACGCCGGGTCCGCCTGCGAGGAGGTCGACATCATCTTCGACACCATCGCGGGCACCGTCGAACACCGCGTCCTGGTCAGCGGCGAGCCGATCACCCCCGAGTGGACCCGCCGCTTCACCGACCTGCTGCTGGGCCCGCTCACCACCTGCTGAGGGCACGACGGAGCCGCCCGTACGGAACCCCGTACGGGCGGCTTCCCGCGCTCCTGCGACCGTTCGCCGGCCCGGTCAGAACGCCGCGTTCTCCTGGTACGTGCCCCACTCCTGCCGCAGCGCGT
Source organism: Kitasatospora sp. NPDC101447 (assembly GCF_044767225.1). Taxonomy (NCBI): domain Bacteria; kingdom Bacillati; phylum Actinomycetota; class Actinomycetes; order Kitasatosporales; family Streptomycetaceae; genus Kitasatospora; species Kitasatospora sp. NPDC101447. Next base: position 339,389 of record NZ_JBIWNL010000004.1, on the reverse strand, counting down.
TGCAGATCTCGCCCAGCGTCGCCTCGGCGCGCACCGCGTCCAGCATCGGCGGGATCATCGACTCGCCCGAGCGCGCCGCCGCCAGCATGGCGTCCAGCCCGGCCCGCACGGCCGCGTCGTCCCGGCCCGCCTTGCGCTCGCCCAGCACGCGCACCTGCTCGCGCTCGACCTCGTGGCTGACCCGCAGGATCTCCAGCTCGGGGGTGACGCTGCGCGGGTGGCAGTTGACGCCGACCACGCGCTTCTCGCCCTTCTCCACGCCCTGCTGGTACTGGAAGGCGGCCTCGGCGATCTCGCCGGTGAACCAGCCCTCCTCGATGCCGCGCAGGATGCCGGAGGTGATCGGGCCGATCTCGTGGTCCTCGCTGCCCTTGTCCAGGATCCGCTGGAAGATCGCCTCGGCCTGCTGCTCGATCCGGTCGGTCAGCGCCTCGACGTACCAGGAACCGCCCAGCGGGTCCGCCACGTTGGCGACACCGGTCTCCTCCATCAGCACCTGCTGGGTGCGCAGGGCGATCTCGGCGGCCTGCTCGGAAGGCAGCGCCAGGGTCTCGTCCAGCGCGTTGGTGTGCAGCGAGTTGGTGCCGCCGAGCACCGCGGACAGCGCCTCGACGGCGGTGCGGACCACGTTGTTGTACGGCTGCTGCGCGGTGAGCGAGACGCCGGCGGTCTGGGTGTGGAAGCGCAGCCACTGCGCCTTGTCGGTCTTGGCGCCGAAGCGGTCGCGCATCCAGCGGGCCCAGATCCGGCGCGCGGCACGGAACTTGGCGATCTCCTCGAAGAAGTCCAGGTGCGCGTCGAAGAAGAAGGACAGGCCGGGTGCGAAGACGTCCACGTCCAGGCCCCGGGACAGGCCCAGCTCGACGTAGCCGAAGCCGTCCGCGAGGGTGTACGCCAGCTCCTGCGCGGCCGTCGCCCCGGCCTCGCGGATGTGGTAGCCGGAGACGGACAGCGGCTTGTACGCGGGGATGCCCTCGGCGCAGTAGGCCATCAGGTCGCCGATCAGGCGCAGGTGCGGCTCGGGGGCGAAGAGCCACTCCTTCTGCGCGATGTACTCCTTGAAGATGTCCGTCTGCAGGGTGCCGTTGAGCACCGCCGGGTCGACGCCCTGGCGCTCGGCGGCGACCAGGTACATGCAGAAGATCGGGACGGCCGGGCCGCTGATCGTCATCGAGGTGGTGACCCCGCCGAGCGGGATGTCCTTGAACAGCACCTCCATGTCGGCGGCCGAGTCGATGGCCACGCCGCAGTGGCCGACCTCGCCCAGTGACTTGGGGTCGTCGGAGTCGTAGCCCATCAGGGTGGGCATGTCGAAGGCGACCGAGAGGCCGCCGCCGCCCGCGTCCAGGATCATCCGGTAGCGCTCGTTGGTCTGCTGCGCGTTGCCGAAGCCGGCGAACTGGCGGATGGTCCAGGTGCGGCCCCGGTAGCCGGTCGGGTGCAGGCCGCGGGTGTACGGGTACTCGCCCGGCCAGCCGATCCGCTCGAAGCCCTCGTAGGCCTGCCCGGCGGGCGGGCCGTAGACCGGCTCGACCTCGTCCCCGGAGAGGGTGGTGAAGTCCGCGTCCCGCTTGCGGGCCTTGTCGTACCGCTGCTGCCAGCGCTGCCGTCCGCGCTCGATCTCCTCGGCGTCCATGACCCCGAACTCCGCTCCGTACGGCCGCCACGGCGACGGGCGGCACAGCTATTAGGACGTCCCACTAATTTACTCGGACGTCCTAGTACTTGTCGACGGACGACACCCCCGAAAGGGCCGGCGAGTGGAGCCGACCGGGCCGGCGGGGCGGGCCGGACGGGTCCGGGAACGCCGAGAGCCCCTCCCCCGCGGTGGGGAAGGGGCCCTCGTACGGGCTCCCGGGCGGCGGACCGCCGCACGGACTCCCGGGCGGCCGGTCGGCTCAGACGCCGGCCGGCTGGCGGGCACCGGTGCCCGCCGGCAGCTTCTCGGCGGCCTCGCGGGCCACCTTGCGCTCGAAGACGAAGGAGAGGAACGGGATGCAGCCCGCCGCCAGGGTCAGCACCAGCCGGCCGAGCGGCCACTTCAGCTTCTGCCCGAGCAGGAAGGTCACCACGAAGTACCCGATGTACAGGTAGCCGTGCAGCATCGCGACGTACGTGGTCACGTCCTCGGCCGTGCTGAAGCCGTACTTCGCGACCATGAAACCGCAGAACACCAGCAGTGCCACACCGGTCGCAATGGCCAGGGCCCGGTACCAGCCCAGCAGGGGGGTCGCCTTCATACTCTTCCTCGCCTCGCTCGGCAGTTTCCGCCGGTACGCCCGGATCCGCGCACCGCTCCCACGAGGGTAGCCGTCCTCACGCCTCCGCCTGCGCAGCCCCCTCGTCGGGCTCGGAGAAGTCACCGGCCGCGATCCGCAGCGGCTTCAGCAGGTCGAACACCTGGCGGCACTGCTCGGGGCCGTACTCCTCCAGTCCGAACTCCATCGCCATGAGCTCCCGGGTGGCCTCCTCGACCGCCTCCCGGCCGCGCCCGGTGATCGCGGCCAGCACGCCGCGGCCGTCCAGCGGGTTCGGGCGGCGGGCGACCAGGCCGGCCCGCTCCAGGCGGTCGACGGTGTTGGTCACGCTGGTCGGGTGGACCATGAGCCGCTCGCCGATCTTGGAGAGCGAGAGCTCGCCGGTCCGGCTGAAGGTCAGCAGCACCAGCGCCTCGTAGCGGGCGAAGGTCAGCCCGTACGGCTTGAGCACCGCGTCCACCCGGGAGAGCAGGATCTGGTGGGCGCGCATGATCGAGGTGATCGCCGCCATCGAGGGGACTCCGCCCCAGCGGCGGGTCCACAGCTCGTCGGCGCGGGCGATCGGGTCGAAGTCGAGTGCGAGGGGCTTGGCCACCTCCTTACCGTACCGGCGGACCGTACGGGTGCTACCAGCTGTCCTGATGGTGGACAAGCGCAACGTGTGGCGGGATCCCGCCAATCGGACGGCCAGGTCCATACCAGGACATTGCACCGATGTGAACGGACTGCAACGGACGTACGGCGCACCGGGGTTGACCACTGATCGCGCCAACACCGCTCTAACAGGCCTCCGTTCGGACGGTAACCCGTCGAACGGAGGGGTGATCCGTTCCTTTTGTCCGCTCGTTCACAATCCTTCCCCCTGGCGGGACTTGGCCAATTCATGAGCAAGACCTGTCATTTGTTTTGCTCGATTGTCATGCTTTCCGCCAACCCCGTACGGCCCTCCACCACCCCCACCCCCGGTGGCCGGCCGCTCGACCGCTCGGGGCCCTGAACGTCAGTGCCCGTCCCGCCCCTCAGGTGCCGACCCCGGCCCCCGGGACGCGGCGCGACCGCGCCCACACGCGGTTTCCCGGAAGGACTCGTCCGTGAAGCGAAAGCTCGCCGCAGTCGCCGTACTCTCCGCCACCGCTCTGCTCACCGGCGTCGTCCAGGTCAGCACCGTGGCCGTGGCGGACCCCGCCCCGCACTCCCGGGCCGGACAGCGCGCCGACCTGATCGCCCTGGCGAACGGCCAGGCGGGCAAGGTGGCGCACGCCCTGGCCCTGGGCGGCCAGGAGCAGCTGGTGGCCAAGGACGCCGTGGTGGACGCCGACGGCACCCGTCACTTCCGTTACGAGCGCACCTTCGCCGGCCTCCCGGTCCTGGGCGGCGACCTGGTGGTGCACCAGAAGGCGGACGGCTCGACCACCTCCGTGGACAAGGCCACCGGTGCGACCATCGCCCTGCCGAGCCTCACCCCGCAGATCCCCGCCGACAAGGCCGCCGCCCAGGCGACCGGCGCCGTGCAGTCCACCGTCGGCATCACCGCCGACGCGGACGAGGCGCCGCTGACGGCGGTGCACCAGACCGGCAAGGCCGAGCTGGTGGTCTGGGCCACCGACGGCAACCCGCGCCTGGCGTACCGCACCACCGTCGAGGGCGAGCGCGCCGACGGCACCCCGAGCCGTCAGCTGCTGGTCACCGACGCGGCCAGTGGCCAGGTGCTCTCCACCCACGAGGAGGTGCAGACCGCCGCCGGCACCGGCAAGGGCGTCTTCGTGGGCACCGTCCCGCTGACCACCACCCAGAGCGGCTCCTCCTACCAGCTCAAGGACGCGACCCGCGGCGGGCAGGCCACCTACACCCTGAAGAGCAAGACGTCCGGCTCCGGCACCCTGGTCGCCAACACGACCGACAGCTTCGGCAACGGCCTGGCCTCCAACGCGGAGTCCGCCGCGGTGGACGCCCAGTTCGGCGCGGCCGCCACCTGGGACTTCTACAAGAACACCTTCGGCCGCAACGGCATCAAGAACGACGGTGTCGGCGCCGCGAGCCGGGTCCACTACGGCCGCAACTACGTCAACGCGTTCTGGGACGACAGCTGCTTCTGCATGACCTACGGCGACGGCACGAGCAACACCCACCCGCTGACCGAACTCGACGTGGCCGGCCACGAGATGAGCCACGGCGTCACCTCCGCCACTGCCAACCTGAACTACTCGGGCGAGTCCGGCGGCCTCAACGAGGCCACCTCGGACATCTTCGGCACCATGGTCGAGTTCTACGCCAACCTGGCCGCCGACAAGCCGGACTACCTCATCGGCGAGCTGATCAACATCAACGGCGACGGCAAGCCGCTGCGCTACATGGACCAGCCCTCCAAGGACGGCGCCTCGGCCGACTACTGGTCCTCCAGCGTCGGCAGCAAGGACGTCCACTACTCCTCCGGCGTCGCCAACCACTTCTTCTACCTGCTCGCCGAGGGCAGCGGCGCCAAGACCGTCAACGGCGTCAGCTACAACAGCCCGACCTACAACAACTCCACCCTCGCGGGCATCGGCCGGGACAAGGCCGCGCAGATCTGGTACCGCGCGCTGACCACCTACTTCACCTCCACCACCAACTACGCGGGGGCCCGCACCGGCACCCTGAAGGCCGCTGCGGACCTGTACGGCGCGAGCAGCGCCGAGTACAGCGCCGTCGCCGCGACCTGGACCGCCGTCAACGTCAACTGACCCACGGCGCACGCGATCCGGACGCCCGGGGCCCCTCGGAGGGGGGCAGGCCCCGGGCGTCCGGCCGTTCGGGGCCTGCCGTTCGGGGCTGCCGGTTCGGGGGCGTTCGTACGGGGGCGTTCGGTCGGGGCCGTTCATCCGGAACGGCTGCTTCGGGGCCGTCCGGCTGTCAAGGCCGCCCGGCTGGCGGAGTCCCGCCAGGGGGGCGAACGCGGCATACCGGGCAACGGGCAGCAACCGAACCATCCGTACCGGGACTGGCGATTCCTGGCCAATCCCCGGACGCGGCCTGTCCATTCCGGCCCGAAATTGTCATGCTTCTGACCACGTCCCGTCCGACCTCCGCCACCCCCACCCATCGGCGGAGCGTCAGGAACCGCACGGGAACGGCACGTCCGCGCCCTACCGCCCCAACGGTGCCAACCCCGGCGCCCCGGTACGCGGCGCACCCGCACGCACCCGCGGGTCTCGTGGAAGGAACCCCCGTCCATGAAGCGAAAGCTGACCGTCGGAGCCGTACTCTCCGCCACCGCCCTGCTGGCCGGCGTCGTCCAGATCGCCGCCGTCCCCGCCCAGGCCGCCGCCCCCGCGCCGGAACAGCAGCAGTCCGCGCTGCTCGCGTTCGCCGCCGGGCAGAGCGCCCCGGTCGCGCAGGCCCTCGCCCTCGGCGGCCAGGAGAAGCTGGTCCCCAAGGACGTCGTGGTGGACCGGGACGGCACCCGCCACCTCCGGTACGAGCGGACCTACGCCGGCCTGCCGGTGCTCGGCGGCGACCTGGTCGTCCACCAGAAGGCCGACGGCTCGGTGGGCTCGGTCGACCGCGCCTTCGCCGGCCGGCTGTCCGTGCCCACCCTGACCCCGGCCGTCGCCGCGGGCCAGGCGGCCGAGCGGGCCACCGCGGCGGTGCGCGCCACGGTCGGCATCGCCGCCGACGCGGACGAGGCGGCGCTCACCAAGGTCGACGGCGCCGGCGCGACCGAGTTGGTCGTCTGGGCGGCCGACGGCGCCCCGCGCCTGGCCCACCGCACGGTGGTCACGGGCGAGCGGGCGGACGGCACCCCGAGCCGCCAGGACGTCGTCACCGACGCCGCCACCGGCCAGGTGCTCTCCAGCCAGGAGCACGTGCAGACCGCGACCGGCACCGGCAAGGGCGTCAACGTCGGCACCGTCACGCTGACCACCACCCAGAGCGGCTCGAACTACCAGCTCAAGGACGCCTCCCGGGGCAACCAGTCGACGACCGACCTCAAGGGCGGCACCTCGGGCAGCGGCACGCTGTTCAGCAAGACCACCAACTCCTGGGGCAACGGCACGCCGTCCAACCGTGAATCCGCCGCGGTGGACGCCCAGTTCGGCGCCGCGGCCACCTGGGACTACTACAAGAACACCTTCGGCCGCAGCGGCATCAAGAACAACGGCGTCGGCGCGGCGAGCCGGGTCCACTACAGCACCAACTACGTCAACGCGTTCTGGGACGACTCCTGCTTCTGCATGACCTACGGCGACGGCTCCGGCAACACCCACCCGCTGACCGCCATCGACGTCTCCGGCCACGAGATGAGCCACGGCGTCACCTCGGCCACCGCCGGCCTGAACTACTCGGGCGAGTCCGGCGGCCTCAACGAGGCCACCTCGGACATCTTCGGCACCATGGTCGAGTGGTCCGCCAACCTGCCCGCCGACCCGCCGGACTACCTGATCGGCGAGAAGCTCAACATCAACGGCAACGGCACCCCGCTGCGCTACATGGACAAGCCCTCCAAGGACGGCGCGTCGGCCGACTACTGGTCGTCCACCGTCGGCAACAAGGACGTCCACTACTCCTCCGGCGTCGCCAACCACTTCTTCTTCCTGCTCGCCGAGGGCAGCGGCGCCAAGGTGATCAACGGGGTCAGCTACAACAGCCCGACCTCCAACGGCTCGACGGTGACCGGCATCGGCCGGACCAAGGCGGCGGCCATCTGGTACCGCGCGCTGACCGTCTACATGACCTCCACCACCAACTACAAGGCCGCCCGCACGGCGACCCTGAAGGCCGCCACCGACCTGTACGGCGCGACCAGCACCGAGTACAAGACGGTCGCGGCGGCCTGGAGCGCGGTGAACGTCAACTAGCCGTCCGCTCCGGCACGAGCCACCCCCGGTAAGAAACGGCGACAGGCTGCCGCGGCCCTTTGGGAGAGGAGGCCGTGGCAGCCTGTCGACCGTCCGCGCCGCGGATCGGTCCGGTGTCGAGCGGTGGCGGGACCCGAACGGGGGCGGGCCCCCCGGACGGTGGCGGGACCCGGGCGCCGGCGGGGATCAGGCGGTGGCGGGCTTCAGCTCGCCGCGCTCCTCCCGGCCGAGCATCCGCTCGGCGAGGAAGCCGCCGGTGGGCAGCACCGCGAGGACGAACAGCAGGACGCCGCGCTTGGCGTCCCACTTCTGCGTCTGCCAGGCCTGGATCCAGAAGACCACGTACAGGATGAACAGGACCCCGTGGACCATGCCCATCACCGGGACGGCGTCGAACGAGGTGGTCCGCTTCAGCACCGAGCAGATCAGCAGCAGGATGAACGAGACCCCTTCGGGGCCGGAGACCAGGCGCAGGCGGTGGACGGCGCTGCTGTTCACGTTGGGTACCTCAATACGGGGGTCGGAGGCGCGGGCGCGCTTGTGAAGCGACTCACAAGCCTTCCGGTCATTATCACCGAGCACACGTCCGACGCCCCTGCCGGGGGTGGGCTCCGTGCCCGATCTCACAGCACCCGCGCGCGGCGCCGCCGCCCCCGCGGTCCCGTCCCTGTCACAGCTGTGTGCCGGAACACGACCGAGCGCGACGGCCCGTCACCGGGAACCCCTATCCTGCTGCCCGCGCGCCCACCGATCCGGGCGCCAGAAGCATCACGCCACGGGGGTAGTCACCACATGTTCAAGCGCGACTGGGACCGCAGGACCTGCGCCAAGCGCGGCCACATCACCTACGCGCCCACCGAGCCCGAGCTGGCGTCCCGGCTGCACGCCGCCACCGCCCTCGGCGACGCCTGGCGCTGCCTGCGCTGCGGCGACTTCGCACTGGGCGCCCCGCACGGCTCCGGCCCCGCCGGGGACGCGCCGCTGGTGCCGCGCGGCAAGGCGCTGCGGGACCTCTTCATCCTGCGCTTCCTCGCCGTCGAGCGGGTGCTGCGCGGACTGCTGATCATCGTGGTCGCCTGGGCCGTGTGGAAGTTCTCCAACAGCCAGGACGCGGTGCACCGGATCTTCGACGAGAACCTGACGGTCTTCCGGCCCGTCACCGACCACTTCCACTGGGACCTCGAACACGCCCCGATCGTCGAGACGATCCGCAAGACCTTCGACTTCAAGAAGAGCACCCTGCTGATCGTCGCGGGCGCGCTGGTGGCCTACGCCCTGATCGAGATCGTCGAGGCGGTCGGCCTCTGGCTGAACAAGCGCTGGGCCGAGTACCTGACGGTGGTCGCCACCGCGGCCTTCCTGCCGTTGGAGGGCTACGAGCTGAGCCACCACGTGAGCGCGGTGAAGATCTGCACCCTGGTGCTCAACATCGCGGCGGTCCTCTGGATCATGCTCTCCAAGCGCCTGTTCGGACTGCGCGGCGGCGTGGTGGCCTTCGAGGCCGAGCGCCACTCGGCCTCGCTGCTGGAGGTCGAGCAGGCGGCCGGCGCGATCCCGCACCCCGGACACGGGGCGCACGCACGGAGCTGACCGGCGCATTTGTCGCAGCCCCGTACCAGTTGCGCCCCGCACTCTCCCCGCGCCACGGCCGCACCGGCTAGATTGCGGCCGTGGCACAGTTCAGACTCCAGGGATCGCGAGTGCTCGCCGTCGACATGGGCGGGGACGCCGTCAAGGCCCGACACGGCTCCATGGTCGCCTACACCGGGCAGATGACCTTCAAGAAGCTGACCGGCGGCGGGGACGGCCTACGCGGCATGGTCGCCCGCCGGCTGACCGGCGAGAAGATGACGGTCATGGAGGTGAAGGGCCAGGGCACCTGCTACTTCGCCGACAAGGCCGCCGAGATCAACCTGGTCCGGCTGAACGGCGAGACGCTCTACGTCGAGGCGGACAACCTGCTCTGCACGGAGTCCTCCCTGCACACCGGCACCAGCTTCACCGGCCTGAACGGCATGTCCTCCGGCAACGGCCTCTTCACCACCAAGGTGGAGGGGCACGGCTGGGCCGCCGTCACCTCCAACGGGCCCGCCCTCATCCTGCGGGTCGACAAGGGCATGCCGCTGCGCGTGGACCCGGGCGCGTACGTGGCGCACACCGGCAACCTGCACCGCAGCCTGAAGTCGGGTGCGGGCTGGACCACGGTCATCGGCGAGGGCGGCGGCGAGGCCGTCCAGGTCGAGTTCACCGGCGACGGCCTGGTGTACGTGCAGCCCTCCGAGAAGATCACCATCGGGGGTGACGTCTGATGGGCTTCACGAAGATCAACGGAAAGATGGTCGAGGCCCAGGTGGTGCCCGGCCAGCGGCTGTTCAGCCAGCGCGGCGCGATGCTCGCGTACAGCGGCGACGTCCGCTTCACGCCGAACATCACCGGCGGGCAGGGCGGCGTGATGTCGATGATCGGCCGCCGGGTGGCCAACGAGGACACCCCGCTGATGACCGTCGAGGGCCAGGGCCGGGTCATGTTCGGCCACGGCGGCCACCACGTCCACGTGATCGACCTGTTCGGCGACACCCTGTACGTCGAGGCGGACCGGCTGCTCGCCTTCGAGGGCACGCTGCGGCAGTCCACCATGTTCATGGGCTCGCAGGGCGGGGTGATGGGCATGGTCCGCGGCCAGGTCACCGGCCAGGGCCTGTTCACCACCAAGCTGGAGGGCAACGGCTCCGTCGCGGTGATGGCGCACGGCGGCGTCTTCGAGCTGCCGATCGTCCCCGGCCAGTCGGTGCACGTCGACCCGCAGGCGTACGTGGCGCACCGCGGCGACGTGCGCAACAAGCTGTCCACCGCGATCGGCTGGCGCGACATGATCGGCCGCGGCTCGGGCGAGGCGTTCCAGCTGGAGCTGTCCGGCCAGGGCACGGTGTACGTCCAGGCGAGCGAGGAGAAGCTCTGATGTCCTACCCGCCGCAGCCCCCGTACGGGTCGCCGCACGACCAGCCGACCCAGCCCGGCTTCGTCGTGCCGCCGCCCCCGCCGAACCACGGCCCGCAGCAGGGCTACCCGCAACAGGGCGGGTACCCGTCGCAGGGCGGCCACCCGCAACAGGGCGGGTACCCCCAGCAGGGCGGCTACCCGTCGCAGGGCGGGTACCAGACGCCTCCGCCCGGGCAGCCGCAGCAGTACGCCCAGCCGCCCGCGCCGCAGCCCCAACAGGCGTACGCCCAGGAGCAGTTCGGCGGCCCGATCGCCCCGCTGCCGACCGCCCAGGGCGGCACCGGCCCGGTGGTGCACGACGTGCACAGCCTGCCGGTCAACGACAACGTCAACCCGTACGCCTTCTCGGTTGAGCTGAACGGGTCCTACTTCCTGCAGAAGGGCAAGATGGTCGCCTACTACGGCGACATCACCTTCAAGGGCGTCGGCGCCGGGATGATCGACCGGATGCTCGGGCAGCACTTCAACTCACCGATGCACGCGGCGGACTGGGTGGTCGCCGAGGGCCGCGGCAAGCTGCTGCTGGCCGACCGGGCGTTCGACCTCAACTCGTACGACCTGGAGGACGGCAACCTGACCGTCCGCTCCGGCAACCTGCTCGCCTTCGATCCGACGCTGCGGCTCAAGCAGTCGATCATCCCGGGCTTCCTGACCCTGATCGGCACCGGCCGCTTCGTCGCCGCCTCCAACGGGCCGGTGCACTTCGTCGAACCGCCGCTCCGGGTGGACCCGCAGGCCCTGGTCGGCTGGGCGGACTGCCCGGCGCCGTGCCACCACTACGACCACGACTACATGCACGGGCTGATCGGCGGCATCCGGCGGCTGACCGGCATCGGGGGCGCCTCCGGCGAGGAGCACCAGTTCGAGTTCATCGGTGCCGGGCAGGTGCTGCTGCAGTCCAGCGAGAAGCTGATGGCCGAGCGGTCGGTCGGCCAGGTCGGCGCCGAGGCGGGCGTCCCGATGGGCGGGGTGCCGTCGCAGCCGGGTTCGGCCGGTCACGGCGGCGGCAATCCCAACCTGCCGGGGCTGGGTAACCTGGGCGAACTCGGCCGACGTTTCGGCCTGTAAACTCGTACAAGATTGAACTAAATCAGGTATGCTGGGTGCCATGGATACGCACACGATCGACACTGCGGACAACCCTCCGTCGCAGCCCGAGGAGGAGACTCCCTGGCTGACCGTCAGGGAGCAGCGGATGTGGCGCGCCCATCTGGAGGTCTCCAAGCTGCTGGAGTACCAGCTCAGCCGCGAGCTCCAGCCCCACAACCTGGCGATCAACGACTACGAGATCCTGGTCGTGCTCTCCGAGGCCCCGGACCGCCGGATGCGGATGACCGACCTCGCGACGGCCACCCTGCAGTCGAAGAGCCGGCTCTCCCACCAGATCACCCGGATGGAGAACGCCGGCCTGGTGCTCCGCCAGGAGTGCCCCGGTGACCGCCGCGGCCTCTACGCCCACCTCACCGAGCAGGGCTGGGAGACCATGCAGCGCGTCGCGCCGGACCACGTGCGCAGCGTCCGGGCGCACTTCATCGACCGCTTCACCCCGGAGCAGCTGGACGCCATGTTCGACGCCCTCGCGCCGATCGCCGACCACCTCCGCGGCCTCCGCGGCCGCGGCTAGGGCCCGTCTTCAAGTCCCCGTCGTCCGCCCGGAGGGCGGGCGGGGCGGCGTTGGGGTGCGTGCATCGCAAGGCGGAGGAGGGAGTCCATGCGGAGCATCGGCGACCGACGACAACGCGGCGAGGTGCGTGCCCCGGCGTCGCCCCGCAGGCGGGGGCTTGAAGACGGGCCCCGGGCGCGCTCGCACTCCCCCGCCCCGCCGCGACCACCCTCGCGGCGGGGCGGCCCGCGTTCCGGGGACCCCTCGGGACCTCCTGCGCAGGAAGTCGGCCACACCGACTTCCTGCGTAGGAGGACCGGCGGTCAGCTCGTGGTCAGGCCGGCGACGAGTTCGTCGGCGGCGCCGTACGGGTCCAGCTCGCCGGCGGCGACCCGCTCGGCCAGCGCCGCCAGGTGACGGTCCCCGCGGAGGTCGCCGATCCGGGCGCGCAGCTCGGCGAGCGCGATCGCCTCGATCTCCTCGGCGGCCCGGCGGCGGCGCCGCACCGCGAGCTCGCCGTGCTCCTCCAGCCAGGCGCGGTGCTTCTCCAGCGCCTCGACGACCTCGTCCACGCCCTCACCGCGGGCCGCGACGGTCTTCACGATCGGCGGGCGCCAGTCCCCCGCCTCGCGGGCCTCGCCGAGGCCCAGCATGTGGTTGAGCTCCCGGGCGGTGGCGTCGGCGCCGTCCCGGTCGGCCTTGTTGACCACGAAGACGTCACCGATCTCCAGGATCCCGGCCTTGGCGGCCTGGATGCCGTCGCCCATCCCGGGGGCCAGCAGCACCACGGTGGTGTCGGCCTGGGCGGCGATCTCGACCTCGGACTGGCCGACGCCGACGGTCTCGACCAGGATCACCTCGCAGCCGGCCGCGTCCAGTACTCGCAGCGCCTGGGGCGCCGTCCAGGAGAGCCCGCCGAGGTGGCCGCGGGTGGCCATCGAGCGGATGAACACCTCGGGGTCGGTGGCGTGGTCCTGCATCCGGACGCGGTCGCCCAGCAGTGCGCCGCCGGAGAACGGCGAGGACGGGTCGACGGCCAGGACCCCGACCCGCTTGCCGAGCCGCCGGTAGGCGGAGACCAGGGCCGAGGTGGAGGTGGACTTGCCGACCCCCGGCGAGCCGGTCAGGCCGACGGTGTAGGCCTGGCCGGTGTACGGCGCGAGCGCGGCCATCGCCTCCCGCAGCTGCGGCGCGGCGTTCTCGACCAGCGTGATCAGTCGGGCGACGGCCCGCGGCCGGCCCTCCCGGGCCTGCTCGACCAGCGTGGCGACATCGATCATCAGGGTCTCCTTGCGCGGATGTCGTCGTATGCCGAAGGGGCTGCGGACCGCTTGTGGCGGTCCGCAGCCCCGAAGATCAGATCAGCTGATCAGGCCTTCGGGACGCGCACGATGAGCGCGTCGCCCTGGCCACCACCGCCGCACAGCGCGGCCGCGCCCACCCCGCCGCCGCGGCGCTGCAGCTCCAGCGCCAGGGTCAGCACCACGCGGGCGCCGGACATGCCGATCGGGTGGCCGAGCGCGATCGCGCCGCCGTTGACGTTGACGATGTCCGAGGAGACGCCCAGGTCCTTCATCGACTGGTGGGCGACGGCCGCGAACGCCTCGTTGATCTCGATCAGGTCGAGGTCGGCGACCTCCAGGCCCTCCTTGGCCAGCGCGTGCTTGATCGCGTTGGACGGCTGCGACTGCAGCGAGTTGTCCGGGCCGGCCACGTTGCCGTGCGCGCCGATCTCGGCGATCCAGGTCAGGCCCAGCTCCTCGGCCTTGGCCTTGCTCATCACGACCACCGCGGCGGCGCCGTCGGAGATCTGCGAGGCGGTGCCGGCGGTGATCGTGCCGTCCTTGGTGAAGGCCGGGCGCAGCTTCGCCAGGCCCTCGACGGTGGTGTCCGCGCGGATGCCCTCGTCCTGGCTGAACAGCACCGGCTCGCCCTTGCGCTGCGGGATGGCGACCGGGACGATCTCGGCGTCGAAGACGCCGTCGGCCTGCGCCTTGGCGGCCCGCTGGTGCGAGGCGGCGGCGATCTCGTCCTGCACCTCGCGCGGGATGCCCAGGCGGGTGTTGTGCTTCTCGGTGGACTCGCCCATCGGGATGTTCTCGTAGGCGTCGGTGAGGCCGTCGTACGCCATGGCGTCCAGCATCTCGATCGCGCCGTACTTGAAGCCCTCGCGGGACTTCGGCAGCAGGTGCGGGGCGTTGGTCATCGACTCCTGGCCGCCGGCCACGACGATGTCGAACTCGCCGGCGCGGATCAGCTGGTCGGCCAGCGCGATGGCGTCCAGGCCGGAGAGGCAGACCTTGTTGATGGTCAGCGCCGGGACGTTCATCGGGATGCCGGCCTTGACGGCGGCCTGGCGGGCCGGGATCTGGCCGGCGCCGGCCTGCAGCACCTGGCCCATGATCACGTACTGGACCTGGTCACCCGTGATGCCGGACCGCTCCAGCGCGGCCTTGATGGCGACGCCGCCGAGGTCGGCACCGGAGAAACCCTTGAGGGAGCCGAGCAGGCGACCCATCGGGGTCCGAGCACCGGCAACGATCACAGAGGTGGTGTTGGTCATGGGACGGGCCCCTTCGCACGTCGTGGCCAGGTGAGGATGCGCTCAATGTACTGACCTGTTACCCGCCCGTCACCGGAGCGACGGTGTGATCGAGCGCACTGGCACCCTCCAGTCAACACCGTGCCGACGCGGTCCGGGTGAACCCCGCCGCGTGTGAGCAGGCTCGCACGTCCGGCACTGGCGTCGGTCGCGGGCCATGCGCTGCACTTGGTGCCACCCTTGTCCCCAACCACCCGGAGGTCGCCGTGCTGACCCGAATCGACCACATCGGCATCGCCTGCCGAGACCTCGACAAGACGGTCGAGTTCTACCGCGCCACCTACGGCTTCGAGGTCTTCCACTCCGAGGTCAACGAGGAGCAGGGCGTCCGCGAGGCCATGCTGCGGATCAACGGGACCGACGACGGCGGTGCCTCCTACCTCCAGCTGCTGGAGCCCACCCGGCCCGACTCCACCGTCGCCAAGTGGCTGGAGAAGAACGGCGAGGGCGTGCACCACATCGCGTTCGGCACCGCCGACGTGGACGGCGACGCCGAGGCCATCCGCGGCAAGGGCGTGCGGGTCCTCTACGACGAGCCGCGGATCGGCTCGATGGGCTCCCGGATCACCTTCCTGCACCCGAAGGACTGCGGCGGCGTGCTGACGGAGCTGGTGACGTCCGCCCGGAACGCCCACGACGAGCACTGATCGTCCGCCGGACCGGCCCCAGGGTGCCGCACGCTCCGGCGGCACCCGACGGTCCGTCGGCCATGACCCGTCAGTAACCTGGGCGGAACAGCCGGAAAACCCCCCTGCGGCCATTCCCCCGCCGTCCGCTCCCACTACAATGCCCAGGTGCGCGAAGACTCCGGGGGACGGAGGGGACGGGCACGGCCGAAGACAGGCCCGTCCGCCCGCCGGCGGCAGGCCGGTCGCAAGGGGAGTCCATTACGCGGGCACGGCTGCACAGTCGCAAGACGGATCTGTCACCATTCTCCACAAGGCAAGAGTTCGCCCAGGAGTCCACCCGGACGGGGGAACGCGGTACCCCCGCGCTTCCACGCCCCGGACTCCGACGACCGCGGCGGGCGGCCCCGGATTGGCGTGGGGTCGTCCACGTGCTGCGGATGCAAGGACCAGTCGGACCGGACCCCGGGAATCGGGAGCCCGGAACCGGCCGGGTCGAGGACGCGACCAGGAGATGGATGGGACCGCGGAGTGCGGGGCAACGACCGCTACGAGGCTGACGATCACCTCTCCCAGTTCGAGGCCGAGATGGGTCGGACTCGGAAGGAGCGGGACAAGGCAGTCGAGCATGCCGAGGACCTCGCCTACCAGGTGGAGGTGCTCCGGGCGAAACTGCACGAGTCCCGTCGCATGCTCGCCCAGCCGCGCGCCTTCGACGCCGTCTCCGGCCAGGCCGAGCAGATGCTCCGCACGGCCGAGATGCAGGCCCAGCAGATGCGTGCCGACGCCGAGCGCCAGCTGCGCGACTCCCAGGCCGCCACCCAGCGGATCATGGCCGAGGCCGCCGAGCGCACCGCCCGTCTGGAGGCCGAGCTCACCGCCCGCCGCCGCCAGCTGGAGGACGAGCTCGCCGAGCTGCGCCGGTCCGCCGAGCAGCACGTCAACGGCTGGGCCGAGCAGAGCAGGGCCGGCTCCGAGCAGGAGGCCCAGCGCCTCCTCCAGGAGGCCCGCGTCGAGGCCGAGCGGATGGTCACGGCCGCCCGCGCGGAGGCCGTCGCGCTCGCCGACCAGGCCCGCGCCCAGACCGCCGCCGACGTCGACGCCGCCCGCGGCGAGGCCCACGCCGCCGCCGAGGCCGCCCTCCAGCGGGCCCAGAGCGACGCCGAGCGTCTGCTGCGCGCCGCCTCCGAGCAGGCCCAGCAGGCCGGCGCCCAGGCCGCCGCCGACGTCGACGCCGCCCGCGGCGAGGCCCAGCAGCAGCTGGCCGCCGCCCACGCCGCCGCCGAGCACCAGCTCGCCGCCGCCAAGGCCGAGATCGACCAGCTCAAGGCGCAGGCCGCCGTCGAGCAGAGCCGGGCCGAACAGCAGCTGTCCGCCGCCAAGGCCGAGATAGACCGGCTGCGCGCCGAGGCCATCGCCGAGGCGGAGCGCACCCGACACGAGGCCGCCGCCCTGCGGGCCCAGGCCGAGCAGGCCGCCGAGCAGCTCCAGGCCGACGCCGAGGCCGCCGCCGTGCGCAAGGTCGCCGACGGCGAGGCCGCCAACGAACAGCGGTCGCAGACCGCCCGGGCCGAGGTCGCCCGGATGGTGGCCCAGGCCACCAAGGAAGCCGACGCGATCCGCGCCGAGGCCGAGCAGGTGCGGTCCGCGGCGTCCACCAAGCAGGCCCAGGCCGACGCCGCCAAGGCCGCCGCCGCCGAGGAGAGCGAGCGACTGCGGGCCACCGCCGAGTCGGTCGCCTCCGAGCTGCGCGCCGAGGCCGAGGCCGCGATCGCGGAGCTGCGGGCCCAGGCCGAGCGGGACGTCGCCGAGCTGCGGGCCCAGGCCCACGCCGAGGCGCAGCGACTGCGCAGCGAGGCCGAGGAGGAGGGCCGGGCGGCCGGCGCCAAGGACGCCACCGTCCACCTCGCCAAGGCCGCCAAGACCGCCGAGGAGGTGCTCGGCCGCGCCAACCAGGACGCCGAGACCGCCCGGAACGCGGCCTCCGCCGAGGCCGAACGGATCCGCACCGAGGCCGCCGCCGAGGCGCAGCGCCTGCGCGAGCAGGCCCAGGCCGCCGTGGAGCAGGCCCAGAACGCCGCACTGGACGACGCCGCCGCGATCCGCGAGCGGATCGAGCAGATGCAGGACGAGGCCGCCCGGCTGCGCGCCGAGGCCGAGGAGCTGCGCTCGCAGGCCGCCGCGGAGGCCGAGCGGGTCCGCGGCGAGGCCCGCCGTCAGGCGGTGCTGCAGATCGAGGAGTCGGCGAAGAACGCCGAGGAACTGCTCACCAAGGCCAAGGCCGACGCGGACGAGCTGCGCGCGGGCGCGGCCGGCGAGATCGAGCGGCTGCGCGAGCAGGCCCAGGAGCAGGCCGCCGAGACCCAGGGCCGGGCCGAGCAGACCCTGACCCGGGCCCGTACCGAGGCCGCCAAGATCACCGCCGCCGCCGAGCAGCAGGGCCAGGACGCGCTCTCCGCGGCCAAGGCCGCGGCCGCCGAGAACCGCGCCGCCGCCGAGCGCGAGACCGCCGAACTCCGGCGCGAGGCAACCGAGTTCGACCAGCGGGTCCGGGCCGAGGCGAACGCCGCCGCAGAGGCCGTGACCGCCGAGGCGCAGGCCGGGGCGAACGCCGTACGGGACGCCGCGGTCGCCGACGCCGAACGGGTGCGCACCGAGGCCGACACGGAGGCCGCCCGGGCCCGGGCCGAGGCCGAGGCCGCCGCCGACGCACTGCGCGAGGAGAGCCGCCGCGAGCGCGAGGACGCGGCCACCGGGCTGCGCCGCGAGCGCGAGGAGACCGCCGACCAGCTGGCCGCCGCCAAGGCCGCCCGCACCCAGGCCGAACAGGCCGCCGCCGAGCTCCGCGAGACCGCCGACGCCCACGCCGCCGAGGTGCGGGCCGAGGCCGAGCAGGCCGCCGGCGAACTGCGGGCCCTCGCCCAGCGCGAGACCACCCAGCAGCGCGAGACCGCCGAGGCCTACGCCGACCGCGTCCGCACCGAGGCCGAACAGCACGCCACCGACCTCACCGAACGCACCGCCACCGAGACCGCCCAGGTCCGCGCCGCCGCCGACACCTACGCCACCGAACAGCGCGAGACCGCGGACACCTACGCCACCGGCGTGCGGGCCGAGGCCGAGCAGGCCGCCGGCGAACTGCGGGCCCTCGCCCAGCGCGAGACCACCCAGCAGCGCGAGACCGCCGAGGCCTACGCCGAC
>NZ_JBIWNL010000004.1:231271-321166 GCF_044767225.1 Kitasatospora sp. NPDC101447 | reverse complement strand
CACGCCACCGACCTCACCGAACGCACCGCCACCGAGACCGCCCAGGTCCGCGCCGCCGCCGACACCTACGCCACCGAACAGCGCGAGACCGCGGACGGCTACGTCGCCGAGCAGCGCGAAGCGGCCGACACCTACGCCACCGAGCAGCACGAGGCCGCCGACACCTACGTCGCCGAACAGCGCGAGGCCGCCGACGGACTGCTGGAGCGCGCCGCGGCCACCGCCGAGCAGCGCCGGACGGAGGCCGCCAGGGACGCCAAGGCCGTCCGCGAGAAGGCCGCCGCCGAGCTGGCGCTGGCCAACGAGCAGGCCGAGACCGTCCGGGCCGAGGCCGGCCGTGAGCTGTCCGAGGCCCGCGCCACCGCCGACAGCATCCGGGGCGAGGCCGCGGCCGAGCTGGAGCAGGCCGAGGCCGACCGCGCCGAGCTGATCGCCGCCGCGAAGGCCGAGGGCGCCGAACTGGTCGCCGTCGCCGAGGAGGAGGCCGCCGAGGTCCGCCAGTCGGTGGCCGGCATGCACGAGGCCGCCGCCGAGCAGATCGCCGCGCTCAGGGCCACCGCCGAGCAGGAGGCCGTCGAGGTTCGCGAGGCCGCCGAGCAGGCCGCCGCCGAGGTCCGCGACCTCGCCCAGCGCGAGACGACCGAGCAGCGCGAGCTCACCGACCGGGAGACCGCCGAGCAGCGCGCGACGGCCGAGGCGTACGCCGCCGAGGTCCGCGACCTCGCCGACCGCGAGACCGCCGACCTGCGCGCCCGCACCGAGGCCGAGACCACCGCCCTGCGCGAGCAGACCGAGCTGGAGCTGGCCGCCGAGCGCGAGGCCGCCGAGGCCGAGCTCGACCGGCAGCGCGCGGAGGCCCTCGCCTACGACGAGCAGCTGCGCACGGACGCCGAGGCCGAGCTGCGCGCCGCCCAGGAGACCGCCGAGCAGCTGCGCATCGACGCCGACGCCCAGGCCGCCCGTACCGTCTCCGAGGCCGAGGCCCGGGCCGCCCGCACCGTCGCCGACGCCGAGGAGCTGGCTGGCGGGCTGCACGCCGAGGCGGAGGAGTACGCCCTCGCCACCCGCACGCTGGCCGACGAGTACGACAGCGCCACCCACGCCCGGGCCGACGCGTACGACGCGGAGACCCGGGAGGCCGCCGAGCAGTTCGACAAGTCCACCCGCGAGCGGGCCAAGTCCGTCCTGGAGAAGGCCTTCGCCGACGCCGAGGCGCTCGGCGAGGACGCCCAGACCACCGCGCTGGCCACCACCGCCGCCGCCGAGGAGCAGGCGGACGCGATGGTCGCCGCCGCCCGCAAGGAGGCCGACCGGCTGGTCGCCGCCGGCGAGGCGGGCGGCCTGGCCGAGGTCGAGAAGGGCCGCTCGGACGCCGACGCGCTGCTCGCCGAGGCCCGCCGGGACGCCACCGGGATCCGCGAGCGCGCCGAGGAGCTGCGCGAGCGCACCGACGCCGAGGTGGAGGCGCTGCACGAGCGCGCCCGCAAGGAGAACGCGGCGGCCATGAAGTCGGCCGGCGAGCGGGTGGACGCGCTGGTGACGGCCGCCCAGGAGCAGCTGACCGAGGCCGAGGAGCAGGCGGTGGCCACCGTCGCCGAGGCCGAGGACCGCGCCGCGGCGCTGGTCGCCGCCGCCGAGGACCGCGCGAACGAGCTCACCTCGGAGGCCTCCGCCGAGGCCAGCAAGGTCCGTCTCTCGGCGGTCCGCAAGGCCGAGGGCCTGCTCAAGGAGGCGGAGACCAAGCTCGCCACCTCCACCGACCGCGCCGAGGCGCTCATCGAGAAGGCGGAGGCGAAGCTGCAGTCGGCCGAGGCCGAGGCGGAGGAGCGGCTGGAGCGGGCGGCGACGGAGGCGGAGAAGCGCCTGCGGGACGCCGAGGAGACCGCGGACGAGCAGGTCGAGCTGGCGAAGGCGGAGGCCGAGCGGCTGCTCGCCGAGGCCAAGGCCGAGGCGAAGCGGGTCACCGACGAGGGCCGGCGCGAGCTGGACGAGCTGGTGCGCCGCCGCAAGGACATCAACACGGAGATCTCCAGGGTGCAGGACGTGCTGTCCGCACTGGAGGCCTTCGAGGCGCCTGCGCCGGTCGCGCAGACCAACGGGGGAAGCAGCAAGAAGGACGGGGGCGCCAAGGCCGGTGCCGGAGTTGGCTCCCCCCGGTCGGGTGGCAATCGCTCCAAGAACGCACCACCCGATTGAGCGGACATTGTCCGCGAGAGAACGGCATTTCGCCGTCGACACTCCGGTACCGTGTCAGGATTCCCTCAACCACCTCAGCGGTTTGACGACAGGAAGCCCAGAACCCCATGAGCGACAGTCACTCCCCTCACGGCTTCGACCTGGTACGCCGTGGGTACGAGCGCGCCCAGGTCGACGAGCGGATCACCAAGCTGGTGGCCGACCGTGACAGTGCCTTGACCCGGATCAGCGCGCTGGAGAAGCGGATCGAGGAGCTCCACCTGGAGACCCAGACCGCCCAGGCGGCGGTCGTCGAGCAGGAGCCCTCGTACGCCGGTCTCGGTGCCCGGGTCGAGAAGATCCTGCGGCTCGCCGAGGAGGAGGCCAAGGACCTGCGCGACGAGGCGCACCGCGCCGCCGAGCAGCACCGCGAGCTCGCCGAGGCCGCCGCCCAGCAGGTCCGCACCGAGGCCGAGAACTACGCCAAGGACCGCAAGGCCAAGGCGGAGGACGAGGGTCTGCGGATCGTCGACAAGGCCAAGAGCGATGCCGCCCAGCTGCGCGCCGAGGCCAACAAGGACGCCCAGAACAAGCGCGAGGAGGCGGACGCCCTCTTCGAGGAGACCCGCACCAAGGCCGCCCAGGCCGCGCTGGAGTTCGAGACCAACCTGGCCAAGCGCCGCGAGCAGTCCGAGCGCGACCTGGCCGCCCGTCAGGCCAAGGCCGAGAAGCGCCTGGCCGAGATCGAGCACCGGGCCGAGCAGCTGCGCCTGGAGGCCGAGAAGCTGCGCACCGACGCCGAGCGCCGCGCCCGCCAGACCGTCGAGACGGCCCAGCGCCAGTCCGAGGACATCGTGGCGGACGCCAACGCCAAGGCCGACCGCATCCGCAGCGAGTCCGAGCGCGAGCTGGCGGCGCTCACCAACCGCCGCGACAGCATCAACGCCCAGCTGACCAACGTCCGCGAGATGCTGGCGACGCTGACCGGCGCGGCCGTGGCCGCCGCCTCGCTGCCGAACGACGACACCATGGGCGTGCCCGCCCAGCAGTCGCGCTGACGCAGCTCCGCACCTGACGGCCGGCAGGCCCTCACCCGCCCGGGTGAGGGCCTGCCGGCTGTCGTGCCGTCATCACCCCGGGCGGTTCTACCGGGGGTAGGCGCCGTCCGGTCGCTGGTGCCCGCTGCTCAGCTGGTTGCCCTCGTCGTCGGAGACGGTGCCGAACCAGGAGGTGCACCAGACCGAGACCGAGTCGGGCCAGTACTGCACCTCGAAGGGGTGGCCGGAGCCGTGGTCGCCGTACGAGGTGACGATGAAGGTCTCCCCCGGGCGCATCCAGTAGTCCTCGCCGAGCGGTTCCAGGGTCAGCTCGACCAGCCCCTCGCTCCGGTTGGTCACGGGCATCCGGCCGCTCACCTCCAGCGCCGAGAAGTCCCAGGCGGCCGCGTCCTCGTTCATCCGGCGGCCACCCGCCGCAGCAGGGCCCGGACGGCGGCGTCGAAGGCCTCGGGCGCCTCCAGGGGGCTCAGGTGGCCCACCCGGGGGATGACGGTCAGCTCGGCGTCCGGCCGGGCCCGCAGCATCAGTTCGGCCTCCTCGGGCGCCACCAGGGCGTCCTGGGCGCCCGCCACCACCGCGACCGGCACCCGCAGCCCGGCGAGCACGTCCAGGGAGTCGGGGCGGGCCGCCATGGCCCGCAGGGCCCAGGCGACGGAGGCCGGCGAGGCGGCGGCGACCATCGACTGCACCCGCTCCACGAGGTGCTGCGAGTCGGGCCCGAGCTGCCCGGCCGCGACCTGCTCGTCCAGCAGCAGCTGCACGCTGTCCCGCGCGGTGACGGCGGCGGCGATCCGTTCCCGGTTGGCCCGGACCGCGTCGCTGTCGGCGGTGGCGCGGGTGTTGGCGAGCAGCAGACCGGCCAGCCGTCCGGGGTGGCGGCGGGCGAAGGCCAGCGCCACGTAGCCGCCCATCGAGATCCCGCCGACCACCGCGCGCTCGATCCCGGCCGCGTCCAGCAGCAGGGCGAGGTCGTCCGCGACCGCGTCCAGCGAGGGCGTGTCGGCGCCCAGCTCGGTGCCGCCGAACCCCCTCTGGTCGGGGGCGAGCACCCGGGCCCCGTCCCCGGTCAGGCCGGGCAGCGCGTCCAGCTGGGACGACCACATCGAGGCGTTCAACGGATAGGCGTGCAGCAGCACGAGGGGTGTTCCGGTACCGCTCTCGCGGACGGACACTGCGGCAGGGAGCTCGGTCATGCGCCCACCGTATTCCGGCACGCCCGATGAACCCACTCAGCGGGCCGCGATATCCCGTTTGTCCTAGCCTGACAGCGAGTAAGGGAGCGCGAATGATCGAGTTGCACGACCTGACAAAACGTTACGGCAAGACGCTCGCGGTGGACCGGCTCAGCTTCACCGTCCCCCGGGGCGTGGTGACCGGCTTCCTCGGCCCGAACGGCGCGGGCAAGTCCACCACCATGCGCATGATCCTCGACCTCGACCGCCCGACCGGCGGCCGGGTCACCATCGACGGCAAGCGCTACGGACAGCTCAGCGAGCCGCTCAAGTACATCGGCGCGCTGCTGGAGGCCAAGGCCGTCCACCCCGGCCGCACCGCCCGCGACCACCTGCTCTGGCTCGCCCAGAGCAACCGCATCCCGGAGCGCCGGGTGGACGAGGTGCTCGCCCTGGTCGGCCTCACCCCCGTCGCCCGCAAGCGGGCTCGCGGCTTCTCGCTCGGCATGGGCCAGCGCCTGGGCATCGCCTCCGCACTGCTCGGCGACCCGGAGATCGTCATGTTCGACGAGCCGGTCAACGGCCTGGACCCGGAGGGCATCCTCTGGATCCGCAACCTGATGAAGCGCCTCGCCGGCGAGGGCCGGACGGTCTTCGTCTCCTCCCACCTGATGAGCGAGATGGCCGTCACCGCCGACCACCTGGTGGTCATCGGCAAGGGCCGGCTGCTCGCCGACCTGCCGATGCCGGAGTTCATCCGGCGCAACTCCCGCTCCGCCGTACGGCTGCGCAGCCCCGAGCCCGAGCGGCTGCTCGACCTGCTGGCCGGTGCCGGCCTGCGGCACGAGGCCGGCCCGGACGGCTCCTACGAGGTGGTCGACGGCGACCTCGCCCGGCTCGGCGACCTGGCCGCGGCGAACGGCGTGGTGCTGCACGAACTCAGCCCGCAGCAGGCCTCGTTGGAGGAAGCGTTCATGCAGATGACGGCCGACTCGGTGGAGTACCACGCGGGCGACGGGCCGGGCCTGGACGCGGCCGGCGCGCCCGGCGCCTGGGGCGCCGGCTGGAAGGCGGACGGCGCCCGGCCGGCCGCCGCGGCACAGCAGGAGGAGAACTGAGATGGCGTCCTACCCGGCGATCCTGCGCTCCGAGTGGACGAAGATCCGCAGCGTCCGCTCGACGGTCTGGACGCTCGCGCTGACCTTCGTCGTCACCGTCGGCATCGGCGCGCTGCTGTCCCTGCTCACCAACAACAACTTCACCGAGTTCCGCCGCAACGAGCAGACCCCGTTCGACGCCACCGGGACGGCCTTCGCCGGCATCATGCTCGGCGAGCTGGCCATCATCGTCTTCGGCGTGCTGGCGATCGGCAACGAGTACAGCAGCGGCATGATCCGGGTCACCCTGGCCGCCGTCCCGCAGCGCGCCACCCTGCTCGGCGGCAAGGCCGCGGTCCTCGGCGCGCTGGCCCTGGCGGTCTCGCTGGTGACGGCCTTCGTCACCTTCTTCGTCGGCCAGTCGCTGCTCGGCTCGCACTCCACCACGATCGGCGAACCGCACGTGCTGCGCGCGGTGTTCGGCGCCGCGCTGTACCTGACGATGCTCTGCCTGTTCTCGGCGGGCGTCACCACGATGCTGCACAACCAGACGCTCGCGCTCGGCGTGCTGGTGCCGTTCTTCTTCCTGCTCTCGCCGATCCTCTCGGCGGTGCCGAAGGTCAAGACCCTGGCCCACTACTTCCCCGACTACGCGGGCTCGCGGATGCTGCTGGTCTACGAGCAGCACGGCCAGCCGTACGGTCCGTGGGCCGGTTTCCTCATCTGCCTCGCCTGGACCGCGGCGGCCCTGGTCGGCGGCGTGCTGGTGCTCAAGAAGCGCGACGCGTGAGGCGGTTCGGCAGGCCCGGCCCGGCCGGGGGCCGTCAGTACCGCGGAGCGCCGCGGCCTCGCAGGACGTTGGAGGCCCGGCGCTCCCGCGCTCCCCAGCACGCGCGGTGCCAGTGCCGCCGGTCGTCCACCCCCGCGCCGTGCATCGGCCAGGCCACCACGTGGCCCACGCCCGACGGGATCTCCTGGTCGCAGCCCGGGCAGCGGTAGGCCCGCCCCGACGTCCCGGCGACCGTCTGGACCACCCAGTCGTCGCCCTGGTAGCTCTCGGTGCGGCGCAGCGAGCCGCCGAGCGGGGCGGCCGGCTGGCTGCTCTCGCGGGGGGCGGCGCTCTTGATCCGGTTGCGGCGCGGCGACACGGCGGACTGCCTCTCTTCCGGGGGCTCTGGGCCGTTCCAGCCTACGGCCGGCGGGCCCCCCGAACGGCCACTATCACGGGTCCGCCCGACACTCCGGTCTTTTTACCGAGATCCACCCGATCATCAGGGAAATTCGGGGTTCGGCGTGCCATTGGCACATGACATCCGATACCCACAAGGGGTAGAGGCGGGGCTCGCAGACCCTGCGCGCACCCGAGGAGGCCCAAGGATGACCAAGACCGGCGCCCGTGCCGAGACCCGTCGACCCGTCGGGGTCCGGCCGTCGGCCCCCGGCCCGACGCTGGCCACCGTCCCGCCGGTGACGGCCGTCGCGGGCGAGCCGCTGCCCGCGACGCAGCGCGCGGGGGCCCTGTCGGCGGACACCGCGCCGGTGCGGGTCGGCCTGTTCCTGCTGTCCGCGCAGTTCCCCGGGCAGAGCCACGGCGAGGCGCTGGAGCGCACCGTCCGGTCCGCCGTCGAGGCCGAACGGGCCGGCCTGGACAGCGTCTGGCTGGCCGAGCACCACTTCGTCCCGTACGGGGTCTGCCCGGACGCCGCGACGCTCGCCGCGCTCCTGCTCGGCCGCACCCGCCGGATCGGCGTCGGCACGGCGGTCAGCGTGCTGTCGACCCGCCACCCGGTGGCGCTCGGCGAGCAGGCCGCGCTGCTGCACCTCACCTCCGGCGGGCGCTTCACGCTCGGGGTGGGCCGCGGCGGGCCGTGGATCGACCTGGACGTGTTCGGCGACGGCGTGGACGCCTTCGAGAACGGCTTCCCGGAGCGGCTGGACCTGCTGCTGCGCTGGCTGCGCGGCTCCCGGGTGGGCGCGGACGGCCCGCAGTTCAGCTTCCCCGAGGTGGCGGTGGTGCCACGGGCCGCCGAACCGCTGCGGCGGCCCGGTCTGGGCAGCTGGCTCGGCCTCGGCGAGCAGGCGGGCCCGGTGCGCTTCCCGCGCCAGCGCCAGGACGACGAGGGGCTCGGCGAGGAACTCACCGCCACCGGACGGCCGGTGGCCGGCCCGCCGGTGGTGGTCGCCTGCACCTCCCCGGGCGGGGTGAAACTGGCCGCCGAGCGCGGACTGCCGATGCTGCTCGGCATGCACTCCGGGGACGACGACAAGGTGCGGATGCTGGAGCTGTACCGCTCCGCCTGGCTGGCCGCCGGGCGCAGCGAGGAGCAGCTGCGCCGGGTGGGCCGCCGGCACGTGGCGGCCGGGGTCGCGCAGGTCGACGACCGCGCCGCGGCGGCCCGCTCCACCCTGCTGAACGCGATGCCCGGCTGGTTCGAGTACGGGCTCGGCGCCCACCGCACCGTGGACGGCCGCGAGCGCAAGATGCGCGACGCGCACCAGTACACCGAACTCCTCTGCGACCTGCACGCGGTGGGCACCCCGCGGCAGTGCGCCGACCGGCTGCTGGCCACCGCCGAGCGGACCGGCATCCGCCGCTTCGCGCTGCTCGCCGAGGGCAGCGGCGACCACGAGGCGACCCTGCACAACATCGCCCGGCTCGGCTCCGAGGTGCTGCCGCAGCTGGGCTGAGGGGCGCGCCGCCCCCGTCCCCCACCGCCGGGCCCGGGCCGCCGCCCCTCCCCCCGCACCGGGGGACGGGGGCGGCCGGCGCCGCGGTGGCACCGCGTCGGTCGGTTGCCGGGGCTCAGCAGTCCCGCAGTTCGTCGGACTGGTTGAGCAGCTGCTCCCGGACGGAGGTGAAGCGCGTGAACCGTGCGTCGTTGGTCTCCGACGGCAGGAACACCGCCACCCGGTGACAGTTCTGGAAGGCCAGCCGTACGCCGAAGTGGCGCTGCAGGGCGCCCCGGATGGCATCGCTGGCCAGGGCGCGCAGCAGCTGGCCGCGGGCCTGCTCGCTGGGCGGCGGTACCTGGTTGTCGGCGAAGTCGGTGCCGTCGACCTTGGCCTGGGCGACCAGCGAGCTGATCAGCTCCCAGGCGTACGGCAGCGAGACGCGGACGCAGTCGACGAATTCCCGCTCGTCGACCTCGCCCCGCTCAGCCTTTTCCAGCAGGGCCGGTGAGACGTCGAGCGACATGGATTCTCCTCTCGCGGTCCACCCGCGCGGCGCCCGGGTGGTCGTGCGTAGTCCAAGCTCAGTGAGGGTGGGCGAATCGCGTGTGGTGTCCGGAACACCGTGGGACGGGGGCTGCCGGCACCTTCGCGACCAGCGGCGGCGGTACGGGACGTGACGCCCCGAACACCGACCGCGCTCAGAACAGCGTGGCAGTCAACGGCGGAGCAGGCCGGTCATTCCTGGGGATTGCTCCGGAAATACGGTGTGGTGCACCAGATTGGCCGGATCCTGTCGGATCGTTCATCTGAAGTCTCCATCCCCGTTGACAGCGATCCCGCAAGCATGCCGTCACACACCGTAGCGACCGGACGGGACGGGCGCCAGACCGCGGCGGGCAGGAGACGAACAGGAGCGGAATCGCCGGACCTCAATGTTCGCGGGGTTCGCGCTTTCTTCACCCCGTCGTCGCGGAATCGCATCAACTGGCCCCGGTGGGCTAGCGTGGTCGACCGTGCGTCTCGTAATTGCCCGCTGCTCAGTCGACTATGCCGGTCGGCTCTCCGCCCATCTGCCCTCCGCCACCAGGCTCATCCTGGTCAAGGCCGACGGCAGCGTCAGCATCCACGCCGACGACCGCGCCTACAAGCCGCTCAACTGGATGTCCCCGCCGTGCGTCCTCAAGGAGGCCGACGGGGTCTGGACGGTGGAGAACAAGGCCGGCGAGAAGCTCATCATCACGCTGGAGGAGGTGCTTCACGACTCGTCCCACGAACTCGGGGTGGACCCGGGGCTGATCAAGGACGGTGTCGAGGCACACCTCCAGGAGCTGCTCGCGGACCGGATGGAGGTGCTCGGCAGCGGCTGGTCGCTGATCCGCCGCGAGTACCCGACCGCGATCGGCCCGGTGGACATCCTCTGCCGCGACGCCGACGGCACCACGGTGGCCGTCGAGATCAAGCGCCGCGGCGAGATCGACGGCGTCGAGCAGCTCACCCGCTACCTCGAACTCCTCAACCGGGACCCGCTGTTGGCCCCGGTCAAGGGCGTCTTCGCCGCGCAGGAGATCAAGCCCCAGGCCCGCGTGCTGGCCACCGACCGCGGCATCGGCTGCGTGGTGCTGGACTACGACGAGCTGCGCGGCATCGACGACGACAAGCTCAAGCTGTTCTGACCGTTCAGAGCCCGGGAACGGCCGGAGTGGCCGATCCGCTCGGGCTCTGCGACGAGGACGGCGAGGTCGTCGGGCTGCTCGGGGGTGTCACCGGCGGCGTCGACGGGCTGGTCGACGGTGTCGTCGGCACCGTCGTGGGGCGGCTGGTCACCGGCTTCGGCGGCTGCGACTGACCCGGGACGGTCGGCTGCGGCTGCTGGGCGGTCGGCGACTCGCTCGCCCCCGGCGAGGAGCTCGGCTTCCTGGTCGGCGAGGCGCTCGCCGAGTGCGAGGCGCTGCCGCTGACCGACGGCACCGGGCTGCCGCTCGACGCCGTCGGGCTGCCCGGCACGGTGCCGGGCGCGCCCGGGGAGACGCTGCCGGAGGGCTGCGGGAACGGCGCGTCCTGGGTGCCGCCGCCCTGGTCCATCCGGCCGCTGTGCGGCTCGTTCGAACGGTGCTCGTCCGGCCCGGTGAGGCTCATCGCCACCGCCGTCCCGAGCACCCCCATGGTCAGCACGACCGTGGAGACCACGGCGACCCGCCGCCGCCTGCTGGACTTCAGCCGGGCCGGCACCCTGGCCGCGATCTTGCGGATGACCGGCGCCCGGCTGGACACCGCCGGCGCGGCGGCCGACAGCTGCCGCCCGTCGGCGCGCAGCAGGTCGAGCATCCGGCGTGCGGAGGCCACCCCGCGCTGCTCCCCCGCGGACGCCCGCAGGGTGAGCGCGGTCTCCAGCTCCGCGACGGCCCTCGACGGCTGCCGGACGCAGATCGCGTGCACGCCCGCCTCGTGGTGGAACCAGGCCTGGTCGCTCGCCGAGCCGGCCCGGCGGGCCGCCTCCTGGCCGAGCTGCAGCACCCGCTCCCAGGCGCCCCAGCGCAGCGCCAGCGCCAGCGCGGGCGCCGCCGCCCGGGCCAGCCGGACCACCGCCTCGTGGCGTCCGGCGTTGCGGTCGGCGAGCAGGACGCCGATCACCACCTCGGCCTCGGCGGCGATCTGCTCCAGCGTCACCGAGCTGTGCCCGACCCACCAGGCGAAGTGCTGGGCGGCGCCGTCCACGCAGCCGCGGGCCGGCCAGTCCGGGGCGAGCAGGTCGAGCGCGCCGGCGGTCAGCCGGTGGTGCCCGCCGATGGACACCGTCAGCCCGGCGTCGGAGAGTTCGGCGAGGGCGGCCTCGCCCAGGCCGACGTCGATCAGCGCGGGCAGGTGCGGCGCGGTGGGGCACTCCCCGCCGAGGGCGACGGCGAGCCGCAGCACGGCCTGCGCGGGCTCGCTCAGGCCCTCGGCGAGCCGGACCGCGGGCGAGGCCGTCTGCGCGACGGAGGGCAGCGGGACGGTGCGGCGCAGCGCGTCCTCCCGGACCGCCGGGTCGGGGTCGCGGACGGGCCCCTCGACCGCGCCGAAGACGTCCATCCGGTCGTCCTCGGCGGCGACCAGCGCGTCCACCGAGACGTCCCGCTGGCGCAGCAGCGCGGCGGCCTGGACGAAGCGCAGCGGCAGGCCCTCGGACTCGAACCAGAGGTCCACCGCCCAGGCCTTCTCGGCGACGTCCAGGGGGCGCCCGGCCAGCCGGGCGGTGAGGGCGAGGCAGGCGGAGCGGGAGAGCCCGGCGACGAGGTGGTCCCGCAGCCGGGAGCCGGCCGGCAGCGGCGGGCTGTCCGGGGCGGCCGCGACCAGGAAGGCGCAGCCGGGGGCGACGGCCGGCAGCTGCTCCAGCTCGGCTTCGGAGAGTTCGGCGGCGTCGATCACCACGACGGCTCCGACCTCGGCGAGGTGGACGGCCAGCTGGTCCGGGTCGGGACGGTAGCCGGGGGCGTGGTGGGTGGCCGTGAAGAGGTCCTGGAGCAGGTCGGCGAGGGTGCGGCGGTGGCCGCAGAGCTGGACGACACCGCCGGGGGTGAGGTCGGCGGCAGCCTCGGCGACGGCCGACAGCAGTGCGCTGCGACCGGAGCCGGCCTGGCCGACCAGGCGTATCGAGCGTCCTTCGGAGAGCAGGCCGAGCAGTTCGGCGATGTCCGCCTCGCGGTCCAGCAGCGGCAGGTCGGCCGGGCCGGCGCCGAGTGCGAGCGGGCCGACCGCGCGGCCGACGCCGCCGGCCGGGCCGCGGGCGGGTTCGCTGCGCTCGATCCGGCGCGGGCGGGGCCGCCACTCCTCCGGGCAGGGCCTGGCCTCGGAACCGTCCGGGGCGCCGACTCCCACCAGCAGGCCGCCGGAGACCAGTTCGCCGCCGCGGGTGCGGACGGCCTCCTGCCGGAACTCCCCGGATGGCTGTGCCACGTTCTGCTCCGCATCGTGCTCGGCCGTCGGCGCCCCGGGCCGGTCGGCTGACGTCTCCCGGTCGTGGCCGCGGGCGGTCTGGGGCAGCCCCGGCGGCCGTTTCTGACGGGCAGACTCTTGCACATCCGGGCCCGCCCGTGCAGGGCGGTCCGGGTCGGGGGGCGGTCGTGAACCGCTGACCAGGGACGTTGCGGGGACGTACGGCCCGCGGCGTGCTACATGGCGATGCCGTGCGCCTCGGCGACGCCGCCGTCGACGGCCAGGATGCGGTGCAGTTTGGTGGCCACCAGCAGTCGTTGGAGCTGGGCCGGGACGGAGCGCAGCACCAGTCGGCGGCCGATCCGGCCGGCCCTCCGGTGGGTGCCCATGATCACGCCGAGGCCGGTGGCGTCCCAGAACTCCAGTCGGGCGAGGTCGAGCACGAGGTCGCCGAGGCCGCCGTCCACGGCCTGGTGCAGCTTGGCCCGCGCGTCGGCGGCGGTGCGCACGTCGAGGCGGCCTTCGATGGCCAGCGCCGTGTGGTCGCCGGTGATGCGCATGCTCTCCTCCTTCGCCTGGACGGCCTGGTGCGGGTGGGGCCGACCCGGCCGGACCGGGTGCGGGAGCGGAGTGTGCGTCCGGGCGGGCCGCGGCCCCACGCCCGGATCCGGTCGGAAGGCCGGGTTCCCCCATCTGACGGCGAACCTGCTCCGCAGGTTGCTGGTTCCGGCCGGATCTGAAGCAACTTCACTCGTCCGAGGGAATATACGCAGGAAGTCTCCACACCTACGCTCGATTACCGCCCAAATCACCCGTCTGCGGCACCCGGCGTGAGGAAACTCACCCGACCCGGCGGAGCGGGCCGCGCGACGCTCCGATCGCACGGCCCGCCGGGTCGTTCAGCCCCGTCGGCTCACTTGCCTTCGTACGGGTAGAAGCCGCGGCCGCTCTTGCGGCCCAGGTCACCGGCGGTGACCATGCGGGCCATGATCTCCGGGGCGGCGAACTTCTCGTCCTTGGTCTCGGTGTAGATGTTGTGGGCGGCGTGCAGCAGGATGTCCACGCCGGTCAGGTCGGCGGTCTGCAGCGGGCCCATCGCGTGGCCGAAGCCGAGGCGGCAGGCGGTGTCGATGTCCTCGGCGGTGGCGACGCCCGACTCGTACAGCTTGGCGGCCTCGACGACCAGCGCGGTGATCAGGCGGGTGGTGACGAAGCCGGCCACGTCGCGGTTGACCACCACGACCTCCTTGCCGACGCCCTCGGCGTAGGCGCGGGCGGTGGCCAGCGTCTCGTCGCTGGTCTTGTAGCCGCGGACCAGCTCGACCAGCTTCATCATCGGGACCGGCGAGAAGAAGTGGACGCCGACGACCGACTCCGGGCGCTGGGTGGTGGCCGCGATCCGGGTGATCGGGATGGCGGAGGTGTTGGAGGCCAGCACGGCACCGTCCTTGGCGAGCTTGTCCAGCTCGCGGAAGACGGCCTCCTTGACGTCCAGCTGCTCGAACACGGCCTCGACCACGATGTCGGCCTCGGCGACGGCGCCCAGGTCGGTGGTGGTGGTGATCCGGCCCAGCGCGGCCTCGGCGTCCTCGGCGCTCAGCCGGCCCTTGGCGACGAACTTCTCGTACGAGGCGCGGATGCCCGCGAGGCCGCGCTGCAGCGCCTCCTCGGTGACGTCCCGCAGCACCACCGGGTGGCCGGCCTGCGCGGACACCTGGGCGATGCCGGCGCCCATCAGGCCGGCACCGATCACGGCGATCTGCTTGCTGGACGCATTGCTCATGGCTTGGTCTCCGATGCCGTCGCCGCCCCGCG
This sequence comes from Kitasatospora sp. NPDC101447, assembly GCF_044767225.1. Lineage (NCBI taxonomy): Bacteria > Bacillati > Actinomycetota > Actinomycetes > Kitasatosporales > Streptomycetaceae > Kitasatospora > Kitasatospora sp. NPDC101447. The sequence continues at coordinate 307,264 of NZ_JBIWNL010000004.1, read as the reverse complement.
GGCGGGCCCTGAAGGCGGCTCAGGGCAGGGGTGACCGCCGTGGAGCCGCATCGCTCGATCTTCCTGCCTCGCCTGCGCTCGGCAGTCGCTTGCGCGGAGCTCGCTGCTTCGTTCGTTCACTCGCTCCGCTCGCTCACGCGGACTCTAGTGCCCGAATCCCCCACGCAGTAGCAATCGGGAGTGTGATCTGCAACCGACCTGGTCAGCCGCCCGGGTGACCGGTCGGAGCCCGTCGGCCGGACGCCCGGGCGCCCGGAAGCTCCGGCGGCCGGATGGTCGGACGGTCAGATGGTCAGGCCGAGGTCCTGGGCCAGGATCGCCGCCTGCACCCGGTTGCGCAGGCGCAGCTTCGCCAGGATCCGGCTCACGTGCGTCTTGGTGGTCGCCTCCGCCATCGCCAGCCGGGTCGCGATCTCCCCGTTGGACAGCCCGGCCCCGATGCAGGCCAGCACCTCCCGCTCACGGACGGTCAGCCCGGACACCGCCTCCCGGGCCTCGGGCCCGACCGGCCGATCCGGACGGGCGAAGGCGCCGATCAGCCGCCTCGTCACCGAGGGCGCCAGCATGCCGTCCCCGCGGGCCACCGTCCGGATGCCCTCGATCAGGGTGTCCGCCTCCAGGTCCTTGAGCAGGAACCCGGCCGCGCCCGCCCGCAGCGCGCCGTAGACGTACTCGTCCAGGTCGAAGGTGGTCAGCACGAGCACCTGGCCGGCCCCGGCGGCGACCACCTCGCGGGTCGCCGAGACGCCGTCCAGCCGGGGCATCTGCACGTCCATCAGCACCACGTCGGGCCGCAGCTCCAGCGCCAGCCGGACGGCCTCCTCGCCGTCGGCGGCCTGCCCGACCACCTCGAACTCCGGCTCGGCCCGCAGGATCATCACCAGCGCCGCCCGCACCGCCGCCTGGTCCTCGGCCACCAGCACCCGGATCGTCATGCCCGCCCCTCGCTCCCCTGCGTGTGCGGCAGTACCGCGCGCACGCTCCAGTACCCGTCCTTCGGGCCGGCCTCGAAGCTGCCGCCGAGCAGCCCGACCCGTTCCGCCATGCCCACCAGTCCGGCCCGGGCGCCGGGCAGTTCGCGGCCCGGCTCGCCGCGGTACGGGCTGTCGACCGCGATCCGCAGGTCCTGCGGCCCGAACTCCAGCCGCAGCCGCACCAGTCCGGGCCCGGCGTGCTTCAGCGCGTTGGTCAGCGACTCCTGGACGATCCGGTACGCGGCCAGCCCGACCGGCACCGGCACCTCCCCGCGCTCGCCGTGCTCGGCCAGCTCGAACTCCAGCCCGACGTCCTGGCCGGCCGCCCGGGCCTTGGCCAGCAGGGCGTCCACCGCGGCGAGGTCGGGCGCCGCGTACGACTCGTCGACCTCTCCCCCGCCGCTGTCCCGGAGCAGTCCGATCATGCGACGCATTTCGGCCAATCCCTGGACGCTGTTCTCCCGGATCACCGCCAGCACCTCCACCAGCGGGTCGTCCGCGGGCAGGCTCCGGCGCTTGGCGACGGACTGCGCGCCGGTGGCGTGGATCGCGATCGCCGACAGGTGGTTGGCCACCACGTCGTGCAACTCCCGTGCCATCCGGGCCCGTTCCGCGCCGACGGCCTCGCGCCGGTCCATCTCCGAGAGCAGCGCGGTCTGTTCGGCCCGCAGCCGCTCGGCCTCCGCCTCCTGCCGGTGCTTGCGCACCACGTCGCCGGTCCACACCGGCGCCAGGAAGACCAGCGAGCTGATCACCGCGACCAGCAGCCCGGACGGGGTGCCGGCGGCGTACCAGGCCAGGCTGGAGAGCACCAGCACGGTCGAGCCGCCGGTCAGGTGCAGCACCCGCGACATCCGGCGGTTGCCGTAGATCACCGCGGCGTACAGCAGATCGGTGTACATGATCAGGGTCGCCAGCAGGCTGCCGGTGAACAGGCTGGCCGCGAAGGCCAACCCGCCGAGCGACACCGCGAGCACCGGCCTGGTGCGCCGGCACAGCTCCAGCCCGGACATCACCAGCATCGGCAGCACCACCGCCCACAGCTGCACGTGGTCGGCGTTGTCGTACACCCGGAAGACGATCAGCACGGCGCCGCCGAGCAGCCCGCAGAGGGCGATCAGCTGGTCCTGCCGGCGCGGGGAGAGAGACGGGACGGGAACGGGCACGCCCCCATCCCACCATCCCCGGCGGACCGTCCGGCTCCGGTCCACGGAGGAGCCCGCTACATCGAAAGATGCAGACCGGGACGGCACCGCACGACGACGACACGGGCGCACCCGCGCACGAGGCTGGACACACCGCCGAACGTCCGGGAGCAGAACGTGATCGTCACCCTCATCGTCGCGGCCGAGATCTCCTGGTGGATCGTCCTCGGCCTGGCCCTCTCCACCCGCTACCTGCTGCGGTGGCGCCGCACCAGCACCGTCCTGCTGCTCGGCCTCCCGGCCGTCGACCTCGCGCTGTACGCGCTCACCGTGCTCAACCTGCGCGGCGGCGCCGAGGCGAGCTGGACGCACGCGCTCGCCGCGAGCTACGCCGGGTTCTCGGTCGGCTACGGCCCCTCGCTGGTCCGCTGGGCCGACCGGCGCTTCCAGCACCGTTTCGCCGGCGGCCCCAAGCCGCTGCCCTCGCCGAAGTACGGCCCCGAGCGGACCAGGCACGAGTGGCAGATCGCCGGCCGCACCGTCGTCTCCGCCGCGATCACCCTCGGCCTGATCACCCTGCTCGTCCCGCTCTCCGCGGGCTCCGCCCACTACGGCACGTTCCTGCAGTGGTACCTCAAGCTGGGCATCGCGGCCGTGGTCAACGTGGTCGTGGCCGGCTGCTACTCGCTGTGGCCCAAGGAGGCGCCGGCCGGCGTCCTGGTCGAGAACGGCCGCGTGGTGAAGCCGGAGAAGGCCCCGGCGGAGTCGTCGCGCTAGCGCGCGCGGCTAGCGGTTCTCGCCCGGCACCCAGAGCACGTCGCCGCGCTCCTTGTTGGCGACCCGGGCCAGGATGAACAGCAGGTCGGACAGCCGGTTGAGGTACTTCGCGGTCAGCGGGTTGACGGTGTCCCCGTGCTCCGCGATCGCCGCCCAGGTCGAGCGCTCGGCCCGCCGCACCACCGTGCAGGCCAGGTGCAGGTGGGCCGCGCCGGGCGTGCCGCCGGGCAGGATGAAGCTGCGCAGCTTCTCGACCTGCTCCAGGTAGTGGTCGCAGTCCTGCTCCAGGCGGTCGACGTAGGACTGCAGCACCCGCAGCGGCGGGTACTTCGGGTCCTCCACCACCGGGGTGGACAGGTCGGCGCCGACGTCGAAGAGGTCGTTCTGGACCCGCACCAGCACCGCCGCGACGTCCTCCGAGAGCGCCCCGACCGCCAGGGCCACCCCGATCGCCGCGTTCGCCTCGTTGGCGTCCGCGTAGGCGATCAGCCGCGGGTCGGTCTTGGTGGTCCGGCTCATGTCGCCGAGCGCGGTGGTGCCGTCGTCGCCGGTACGGGTGTAGATGCGCGTCAGATTGACCATGCGGCCACCCTAGCCCGCGACGTTAGGCCGCGTTAACCCCGCAAGGACATCGCACGCCCCGACCCGAGGGTCTCGTCGCTACGCGACGTTGACCTCCCCCAGCCTCCGGCCGGGGGGACCCCCACCCCGAGGGTCTCGTCGCTACGCGACGTTGACCCTCTGCCCGGGCGGGGCCGCCTCCAGCCAGGCCAGGAAGCCGGTCAGCGCGTCCTCGCTCATCGCCAGCTCCAGCGGCTCCCCGCTGTGCAGGCAGCGCAGCACCACCGAGCCGGAGAGCAGAGCCAGCTCCTCCTGGCCCTCCGGGTAGCGCCGGCCGAGGACCTCGATCTCCCGGCGCGGCAGCACCTTGCGCGGCCGCGGGGCGTACGAGAAGACCCGGAACCACTCGATCGAGTCGCCGCTGTACCGGCCGATACCAAAAACCCACCCCTTGCCGTCGGTCGGGGGGACCGGGGCGGAGGTGGGCTTCCCGTTCTCGTCGAGGTCGGGCTGCGTCGAGGCGTCGGCGGGCATTTTGAGCCGGTAACTGCAGTCGAACGTTCCGCCTACCCGCTGGATCAGCCGGCGGCGGACGGCGAAGGCCACCAGGCCGATCACACCCAGGGCCACGACCGCCGCACACACCACAAGCGCGAGGACCATGCTCACCTACCTCCTCGCTACCCGCGTTCCCCGTAGCGGTCGTATCAAGCGACCGCGCTGACCTACCAACTACGACGACAGTCCCGGGGTCACGCTCACGCGTCCCCGGGACCGTCGGTCGACCCCGCTAAGCCGGGGTCCGGCGCACTCAGGCGTGGGCCTTGAGGCCGCGCGCCGCGAACAGACGGACCTCGGCGCGCCGCTCGGCGTGCTCGTCCAGGCCCGACTTGGCCTTCTCCAGTGCGCGCTCGGCACGCGCGACGTCGATCTCGTCCGCCAGCTCGGCGATCTCCGCGAGCAGAGACAGCTTGTTGTCGGCGAAGGAGATGAAGCCGCCGTGCACCGCGGCGATCACGGTGCCGCCGTCCACCGTGCGGATGGTGACCGGACCGGTCTCCAGCACGCTCAGCACCGGGGTGTGGCCCGGCATGATGCCGGTGTCACCGGAGGCCGTACGGGCGACGACGATGGTGGCCGCACCGGACCACACCTTGCGGTCGGCTGCGACCAGCTCGACGTGCAGCTCAGCCAACGTGGGCTCCTAGGCTCATGCAACGCCCGATTACTCGGGAGTTTCGGTAAGAATAACGGCCCCGCACCCTCGGCATGAAACCGGCGGCACGGATTTGACCGGAATCACAGCCGATGCGACGCGAGGGGTGGTCCCCAGGCTCGGGGGCCACCCCTCACGGTCACTCAGCTGCTACCGGCCGCGATTACTTCTTCGCCAGCTCGGCGGCGTTCTTCTCCAGGTCCTCGATGCCACCGCACATGAAGAAGGCCTGCTCCGGGACGGAGTCGTACTTACCGTCGGCGATCGAGTTGAAGGCCTCGATGGTCTCCGACAGCGGCACGGTCGAACCCTCGACGCCGGTGAACTGCTTCGCCACGTAGGTGTTCTGCGAGAGGAAGCGCTCGATGCGACGGGCACGGTGCACCGTGATCTTGTCCTCTTCGGACAGCTCGTCGATGCCGAGGATCGCGATGATGTCCTGGAGGTCCTTGTACTTCTGCAGGATCCCCTTGATACGGATGGCCGTGTCGTAGTGGGTCTGCGCGATGTACCGCGGGTCGAGGATGCGGGACGTGGAGTCCAGCGGGTCGACGGCCGGGTAGATGCCCTTCTCCGAGATCGGGCGCGACAGAACGGTGGTCGCGTCCAGGTGGGCGAAGGTGGTGGCCGGGGCCGGGTCGGTCAGGTCGTCCGCGGGGACGTAGATCGCCTGCATCGAGGTGATCGAGTGACCGCGGGTCGAGGTGATGCGCTCCTGCAGGAGGCCCATCTCGTCGGCCAGGTTCGGCTGGTAACCCACCGCGGAGGGCATGCGGCCGAGCAGGGTCGACACCTCGGAACCGGCCTGGGTGAACCGGAAGATGTTGTCGATGAAGAGGAGCACGTCCTGCTTCTCGACGTCACGGAAGTACTCCGCCATGGTCAGCGCGGACAGCGCGACGCGCAGACGGGTGCCCGGCGGCTCGTCCATCTGGCCGAAGACCAGCGCGGTCTTGTCCAGAACGCCCGAGTCGACCATCTCGTCGATGAGGTCGTTGCCCTCACGGGTGCGCTCGCCGACGCCGGCGAACACCGACACACCACCGAAGTTCTCGGCGACGCGGTAGATCATCTCCTGGATCAGAACGGTCTTGCCGACACCGGCACCACCGAACAGACCGATCTTGCCACCCTGGACGTACGGGGTGAGCAGGTCGATGACCTTGATGCCGGTCTCGAACATCTCGGTCTTGGACTCAAGGTCCTTGAACTCGGGGGCCTTGCGGTGGATCGGCCACCGGACCTCGACCTGGGAGTCGAACTCCGCCTGGTCGACGTTCAGCACGTCACCGAGGGCGTTGAACACCTTGCCCTTGGTGATCTGGCCGACCGGCACGGAGATCGCGGCACCGGTGTCGGTGACCTGCGAACCGCGGACCAGGCCGTCGGTCGGCTGCATCGAGATGCCGCGGACCATGCCGTCGCCGAGGTGCTGGGCGACCTCAAGGGTCAGGGTCTTCTTGCCCGTGCCGTCGGGGTTGTCCACCTCGACGTGCAGGGCGTTGTACATGTCCGGAATCGCGTCGACGGGGAACTCCACGTCGACGACCGGGCCGATGACCCGCGCGACGCGGCCCGTCGCCGTGGTCGGCTCAACAGTGGTGGTCATACTCATTCGCTCCCGCGGCTCGCGTCAGCGAGCGCGTTGGCGCCACCGACGATCTCGCTGATTTCCTGGGTGATCTCGGCCTGACGGGCCGAGTTGGCAAGCCGCGTGAGCGACTTGATGAGCTCGCCGGCGTTGTCCGTCGCGCTCTTCATCGCACGGCGGCGGGCGGCGTGCTCGGAAGCGGCCGACTGCAGCAGCGCGTTGTAGATCCGGCTCTCGACGTACCGCGGCAGCAGCGCGTCCAGGACGCCCTCCGCCGACGGCTCGAAGTCGTAGAGCGGGAAGATCTCCGACTTGGCCGGCGACTGGTCGCTGAGCTGGACCTCGTCCAGCTTCAGCGGCAGCAGCCGGGCCTCCACCGCGTTCTGCGTCAGCATCGACACGAACTCGGTCGAGATCAGGTGGAGCTCGTCCACGCCGCCGGTCTCGGCCGTGAAGGCCTCGATCAGGTCGGCTGCCACGGTCTTCGCGTCACCGTAGGTCGGCTTGTCCGAGAATCCCGTCCACGAGTCCGCGATCGTGAGATTGCGGAACGTGTAGTACGAGACACCCTTGCGACCGATGATGTACGTCACCACGTCCTTGCCCTCGGACCGCAGGCGCTCGGTGAGCGTCTGGGCGGCCTTGATGGCGTTGGTCGAGTAACCGCCCGCCAGGCCGCGGTCCGCCGTGATCAGCAGGACGGCGGCACGCGAGGCGTTCGGGTTCTCGGTGGTGAGCGGGTGCTTGGCGTTGGACCGGGTGGCCACCGCCGTCACCGCCCGGGTGAGCTCATCGGCGTACGGAGTGGAGGCGGCCACCGCGCGCTGCGCCTTGACGATGCGCGACGCGGAGATCATCTCCATCGCCTTGGTGATCTTCTTCGTCGCGGTGACAGAGCGGATCCGGCGCTTGTAGACCCGAAGCTGTGCTCCCATGGGTCGTTACGTCCTTTCCCTCGCTACCGGACTCAGGCCTGCTCGGAGAGCAGCTTGCCGTCAGCGGTCTGGTAACCCTGCTTGAAGGCCTCGATCGCGGTGGTGAGCGCGTCGACGGTGCCGTCGGCCAGCAGACCGGTCTCGACGATGCCGGCCAGCAGGTCCTTGTGCTGCAGGCGGACGTGGTCCAGGAACTCGCGCTCGAAGCGACGGACCTCGGCGACCGGGACGTCGTCCATCTTGCCGGTGGTGCCGGCCCAGATGGAGACGACCTGCTCCTCGACCGGGAACGGCTGGTACTGGCCCTGCTTCAGCAGCTCGACCATGCGCGCACCGCGCTCCAGCTGGGCCTTGGAGGCCGCGTCCAGGTCGGAACCGAAGGCGGCGAAGGCCTCCAGCTCGCGGTACTGGGCAAGGTCCAGGCGCAGACGGCCGGCGACCGAGCGCATGGCCTTGATCTGGGCGGAGCCACCGACGCGGGAGACCGAGATACCGACGTTCACGGCCGGGCGGATGCCGGCGTTGAACAGGTCGGACTCCAGGAAGCACTGGCCGTCGGTGATGGAGATGACGTTGGTCGGGATGTACGCCGAGACGTCGTTGGCCTTGGTCTCGATGATCGGCAGACCGGTCATCGAGCCGCCGCCCAGGGCGTCGTTCAGCTTGGCGCAGCGCTCCAGCAGGCGGGAGTGCAGGTAGAAGACGTCACCCGGGTAGGCCTCGCGGCCCGGCGGGCGGCGCAGCAGCAGGGAGACGGAGCGGTAGGCCTCGGCCTGCTTCGACAGGTCGTCGAAGATGATCAGGACGTGCTTGCCGTCGTACATCCACTCCTGGCCGATGGCCGAACCGGTGTACGGGGCGAGGTACTTGAAGCCGGCCGGGTCGGAGGCGGGAGCAGCCACGATGGTGGTGTACTCCAGCGCGCCGGCCTCCTCCAGGGCGCCGCGGACGGACGCGATGGTGGAGCCCTTCTGGCCCACGGCGACGTAGATGCAGCGGACCTGCTTCTCCGGGTCGCCCGAGCGCCAGTTGTCACGCTGGTTGATGATCGTGTCGACGGCCACCGCGGTCTTGCCGGTCTGGCGGTCGCCGATGATCAGCTGACGCTGGCCGCGGCCGATCGGGGTCATCGCGTCGATGGCCTTGATGCCGGTCTGCAGCGGCTGCTTGACCGACTTGCGGGCCATGACGCCGGGGGCCTGCAGCTCCAGGGCGCGACGGCCGGTGGCCGCGATGTCGCCGAGACCGTCGATCGGGTTGCCCAGCGGGTCCACGACGCGGCCGAGGTAGCCGTCGCCGACCGGAACCGAGAGGACCTCGCCGGTGCGGCGCACGGTCTGGCCCTCTTCGATGCCGCCGAACTCACCGAGGACGACGACACCGATCTCGCGGGTGTCGAGGTTCAGCGCGAGGCCGAGAGTGCCGTCCTCGAACTTCAGCAGCTCGTTCGCCATGACCGAGGGCAGGCCCTCGACATGCGCGATGCCGTCCGCCGCGTCAGTGACCGTGCCGACCTCTTCCACAGAAGCGGCGTCCGGCTGGTACGACTGGACAAAGTCGGCCAGCGCGTCCCGGATCTCCTCCGGACGGATCGTAAGCTCCGCCATCAGGCTTCCCTGCTCTCCTAGTTTGCGATCCTCGGCCCGCCATTGAGGGCCGCAAGTATTCGACTCTCGGCCGGGTCTTTCGAACCGGCCGTACGATTTGCCGGCTCCTTGGGGAGCCGGTTTCCCGACCGAGGGTCGGATGTGCTGCTTCGGTGCTCAGCCTTCGAGCGACTGGCGAGCGCCCTCAAGGCGGCTCGACACGGTGCCGTTGATGATCTCGTCGCCGATCTGCACCCGGACACCGCCGACGACCTCGGGGTCGACGTCGATGTTCAGGTGGACCTGGCGGCCGTACATCCGGCCCAGAGCACCGGACAGGCGCTCCTTCTGGGTGTCCGACAGCGGCACCGCGGTGGTGACCAGGGCCACCACGCGGCCGCGGCGAGCGGCGGCGAGCTTCGAGTAGGACTCAAGGCCCTGCTCCAGGCTACGGCCACGCGGCGCGTTGACGAGGGCGGTGACCAGCCGGACGGTGCCGGCGTTGGCGCGGCCGCCCAGCAGCTTCTTGATCAGCTCGGCCTTGGCGACGGCGCCGGCCTTCGGCTCGGTCAGCGCGGCGCGCAGCTCGTGCGAGCCGCTCACCACCCGGCCGAAGCGGAACAGCTCGTCCTCGACGTCGTCCAGGACGCCGGCCTTGTCCGCGGCGATGATCTCGGCGTACGCGGCGAGTTCCTCGGTCGCGTCCACCAGGTCGCGCGAGCCCGACCAGCGGGAGCGGACCAGACCGGAGACCAGGTCGACGGCCTCGCCGGAGACCTGGCCGGTCAGCAGCGAGGTGACCAGCTGGGCCTTGTCCTGGCCCGACCGGGACGGGTCGGTCAGGACACGGCGCAGCGAGACCTCACGGTCCAGCACGGCCGTGACGGCGGTGAGCTCCTCGGCGAGCTTGGCCGCGTCCACCGAGGTGGAGTCGGTCAGGCTCTCCAGGTTCTGCCGGCCCGCGGCGAGAGCCTCGCGGCTGGCGCCGATCACTTGGCCGCACCCTGAGCAACGGCGGCCTTGGCCTCCAGCTCGTCCAGGAAGCGGTCGATGACACCGCTCTGCCGGGCGTGGTCCTCAAGGGACTCGCCCACGATGCGGGACGCCAGCTGGGTGGCCAGCGAGCCCACGTCCTGGCGCAGGGCGGCAGTCGCCTGCTTCTTGTCGGCCTCGATCTGGGCGTGACCGGCCGCGACGATGGCCTCGCGCTGGCGCTGGCCCTCCTCGCGCATCTCGGCGAGCTGGGCGGCGCCCTGCTCGCGAGCCTGCTCGACGATGCGGGCGGCCTCGTGGCGCGCCTCGGCAAGCTCGGCACGGTACTGCTCAAGCACGGCCTGGGCCTCGGCCTGAGCGGCCTCGGCGCGCTCCATGCCGCCCTCGATGGCGTCCCGGCGCTCCGACAGCACCTTCTCGATGCTGGGGAGGAGCTTCTTGCCGAGGAGACCGAAGACGATGAAGAAGCAGAGCAGGCCGATAACGATCTCGGGCCAGTTGGGGAGGAGCGGATTCATCTGCTCCTCGGCCGCGAGCGTGGCCGCGATGCTCATATCTGGACCTTCCTCAGAAAGGGGCTACGGCGAAATTACTTGCCGGTGCCGAAGACGAACGGCATGACGATGCCGATCAGGGCGAGCGCCTCGGTCAGCGCGAAGCCGATGAACATGTTGGAACGGATCAGACCGGCAGCCTCGGGCTGACGGGCCATGGCCTGAACGCCGTTGCCGAAGATCAGACCAACGCCGATGCCGGGGCCGATGGCCGCGAGGCCGTAACCGACGGAGGCGATGGAACCGACGACGCCCTCAGCGAGCATGCTCATTGCGATTGTCCTTTGCAGGGGTGGTGAACCGGTGGTGATTGGCCACCGGGCGTTCCGGGGGGGGTGGTTCACGGGAGGCCAGGGCCTCGGGCTCAGTGCGCCTCTTCCAGGGCACCGGCGATGTAGCTGCTGGCCAGCATCACGAAGATGTAGGCCTGCAGGAACTGGACCAGCAGCTCGAAGGCGGTCAGGCCGACGGCGACGACGAACGAGGCCGAGCCGTACAGCGCGCCCAGGGTCGGGCTGAGCAGGTACCAGGAGGCGACGGAGAACATCACGATCAGCAGGTGGCCGGCGAACATGTTCGCGAAGGCTCGGACCGCGAGCGTGAAGGGGCGCACGAAGATGTTCGAGAAGAACTCGATCGGCACCAGGATGAACATGACCCAGCCGGGGATGCCCGACGGCCAGCAGAGGTTCTTCAGACCGCCGACGAAGCCGTGCTTCTTGAAGGTCAGCGTCATGTAGGTGACCCACACGACCGCCGCGAGGCCGGCCGGGAACGCGATCGCCGCCGTCACGGGGAACTGCGCGAACGGGATGACCGACATGATGTTCATCAACCAGATGAAGAAGAACATCGAGACCAGCATCGGGACGTACTTCTCGCCCTTCTTGCCGATCGTCTCCAGCACGATGGAGCGCTTGACGAAGTCGTAGCCGATCTCACCGACCAGCTGCAGCTTGCCCGGCACCAGGCGCGGCTTGGCGAACGAGGCCCAGAAGAAGACGACCACCAGCACTGCGACGACCATCGACAGCAGCATCGGCTTGTTGAAGTAGAAGCTGCCGATGGTGAAGATCGGCTTGAAGTCGAATTCGTTCAGACCCGGAGCCGGGAAGCCACAGCCAGCGTCCCCGAAGTGGCAACTGCCTGAGGCGAGGTACGACGTGAGTTCAGCACTCACCACGGACTCCTTCGTCGTGACGCATGGATACGGCACCCTCGGTGTGTCGGCGTGGCCTTGGGCCACGGAGCGGCACTGGAACTTGATGGGTTTCTCGCCGACCCCGCGCGACGGCGCTCTGCGCGACTGCGGGATCATCGAAGACTGCGCGGGTCCGGGGGGCGATCGGTCCGCTCTGCGGACAGACCAGGCCTCTTCCCGAACTCCGTTGTTGCGACGGACGATAGCAGGCCGTCAGTGCGGCATAAACACCGCCCCCCTCGTTGGAGGGACAGTTGGGCCTCGTCACTGTTGACGTCCCGAGTCCGAGGGCTTGTCGCCCTTCTTTTCCGAGGCGTCGGTGTCGACGTAGAAGGTCTTGGCCTTGAGAGCGCCGCGCACCTGGAAGCCCGTCCAGATCAGGGCGCAGCCCAGCAGGGTGAAGGCGAAGGCCTGCCGGTTGAACAGCTCGGTGTTCTTGAAGATCGCGAGCACGATGCCGACCAGCAGGATCTGGGTGGTGTACACCAGCAGTCCGGCGGCCATCAGGATGTGCGGGTTCGACCTGGTCAGCCGGTCGAGCGCGACCTGGCCGAAGCTGAAGAAGGCCATCACGAGCAGTGCGCCGAACAGGGCGCCGAGCAGGCCCTTCCCGCCGGCGACAGCGAACGAGATCGCCATGGCGATGATCCCGGCGACCGCAGTGGGAATCGCGGCGCCTCGGAGGATCCGGGCGTCGGTGGACGGCATGTCGGCAGCTCCGGCGGCATGTCGATGTGGCGGGGGACGGGCACAGATGGTGGCGGGTGACACCGGACCGAGGCATCGCCGCCGGGCCGCCCGCGAGGACGGCGGGCCCGTCGAAGGAGACCGACAGGGACGGAAGTCATCCACCTGTCAGGTCTTTCGGCGTGTTCTCGGTACTCGTGAACGGTATCACAAACTATTTGATGAGAGCTTTACCATGATTGTGTGGCACCTGTCACACCAACAGCGCAACGAATCCGCCGTACGGGTGAGGCCATCTGACGGAACGCCAACTCCCCTGTCAGCGGCGGCCGCTGGCCGGACCATGGTCGGCGCGCTCGGAGGAGTCCACCCCGGCTTCACCCAGAAGTTGCTTGTCCTTCGCGGACAGTTCGGCCATCGGGCCGGAGGGCTGGCGGCGGTAGCGCGGCGGGACGAAGGACTGCACCGCCCGCGGGGCGCGCGGCCGGAACCGCGGGGTGAGCAGCACCACCAGGCCGAGCAGGCAGAGCCCGGCGAGCGTCAGGACCACGGTGCGACCGGTGTTGGTCACCGAGAAGGCCACCGAGCCGAAGGCGATCAGCGCGGCCCAGAAGTACATGATCAGCACGGCCCGGCTGTGCGAGTGCCCGACCTGCAGCAGCCGGTGGTGCAGGTGGCGCTTGTCGGCGGCGAACGGCGACTGGCCGGCCCAGGTGCGGCGCACCACCGCGAGCAGCAGGTCCGCCAGCGGCAGCGCGATGACCGTCAGCGGCAGCAGCAGCGGGATGTAGATCGGCACCAGGGCGTGCACGGTGGCGGTCTGCGAACCGGTCTCGTTGTTGATCAGGTCCGGGTCGACCCGGCCGGTGATGGAGATCGCGGCGACGGCCAGCATCAGGCCCAGCATCATCGAGCCGGAGTCGCCCATGAAGATCCGCGCGGGGTGCATGTTGTGCGCCAGGAAGCCCAGGCACATGCCGATCAGCAGCACGCTGAACAGCACGGCGGGGGCCGCGTCGGTGATCGCGTAGCCGTACCAGAGCCGGTAGCTGTACAGGAAGAACGCCATCGCGGCGATGCAGACCATGCCGCCGGCCAGGCCGTCCAGACCGTCGATGAAGTTCACCGCGTTGACCATGACGACGACCAGGGTGACCGAGATGACCATGCCCTGGGTCGGACTCACCGCGACCGCGCCGACGCCGGGCACCGGGAGGGTGATCACCGTGACGCCCTGCCAGACCATCACACCGGCGGCGATCATCTGGCCGCCGAGCTTCACCAGCGCGTCCACGCCCCACTTGTCGTCGAGCACGCCGAGCAGCCACATGATCCCGGCGCCGGACAGCAGCGCGCGGATGTCGGTGCCCTGGGTGAACACCTTGCTCAGGTTGTCGAGCTGCGAGGCGACCAGGATGCCCGCGCAGAGCCCGCCGAACATCGCGATGCCGCCGAGCCGCGGCGTGGGCTCGCGGTGCACGTCGCGGGCGCGCACCGGCGGCATGGCGCCGGCGGCAATGGCGAACTTCCGGACCGGGCCGGTCAGCAGGTAGGTCACGGCGGCGGTGCAGAACAGCACCAGCAGATACTCACGCACCACTGGCCTCCTGCATCACTGTCGAACGGGGAAGTACCGAAGGTACTCCCCTGCCTTCCCGGGGTTCGAGGTGCGTCGCCACGCACACACCTTATTGAGTCGGACGCCGGGGACGCGCATCGCGGTTCGCCCTCCCGGGTAGGAGATCCGGAATGCCCCTGGACGGGTCGCCGTCAGGCCCGGCCGGCGAACGCCAGCGCGAGCTCGCGGATCCGCGCCGCGGTGGGCCCGACCGCGCCCCCGGCGAGCACCCGTGCGATCAGCCCGGCGATCTCGGACAGCTCCGCCGTACCCATCCCCTGGCTGGTCACGGTGCCCGTCCCGAGCCGGATCCCGGAGGCGTCGGCGGGCGGCGCCGGGTCGAACGGCAGTGCGCACTTGCCGAGCAGCAGTCCGGCGGCCGCGCAGCGCCGCTCGGCCTCCGCGCCGGTCACCCCGAGCGGGCTCACGTCGGCCGTCACCAGGTGGGTGTCGGTACCGCCCGTCAGAGGGCGCATTCCGGCCTCTGCGAGCCCCTCGGCCAGCACCCGCGCGCCGGACACCACCCGCTCCGCGTACGCCCGGTAGGCGGGCGTCGACGCCTCCGCGAGGGCGACCGCCTTGCCCGCCACCTCGTTCATCGCCGCGCCGCCCTGGCTGAACGGGAACACCGCGCGGTCGACCCGCTCGGCCAGCTCCGCGGTGCACAGCAGCAGGCCGCCGCGCGGGCCGCGCAGCAGCTTGTGGGTGGCCGCCACGGTGACGTCCGCGTACGGCACCGGGGAGGGCGCCACGCCGGCCGCGATCAGACCGGTGGTCTGCGCGGCGGAGGCGATCAGGTAGGCGTCCACCTCGTCGGCGATCTCCCGGAAGGCCGCCCAGTCCGGGTGCCGGGGGTGGGAGATCGAGCCCGCCACGATCGCCTTGGGGCGGTGCAGCCGGGCCAGTTCGCGCACCTGGTCGAGGTCGATCAGCCCGTCGGTCTCGCGCACGCCGTAGCCGGTGAAGGCGAACCAGCGGCCGGAGAAGTTGGCGCGCGAGCCGCAGCTGAGGTGGCCGCCGTGCTCCAGCGACATCGCCAGCACCCCGTCGCCGGGCCGCAGCAGCGCCGCGTACGCCGCCAGCATCGCCGAAGTCGCCGACCGGGGCTGGACGTTGGCGTGCGGGGCGGCGAACAGCTCGCGGGCCCGGTCGATCGCCAGCAGCTCGGCGGCGTCCGCCAGCGCGCAGCCGGTGTGGTGCCGGCGGCCCGGGTAGCCCTCGGCGTACTTGTCGATCAGCGGGCCGGTGAGGGCCGCCAGGACGGCGGGGCTGGTGAGGTTCTCCCCCGCCAGCAGCTGGATCGTCTCGGCGCGCCGCTCGGCCTCCGCGGCCAGCAGGTCGGCCAGCTGCGGATCCGCCCGGTACAGGGCCTCGGACGCCCACGGGCGCCCCTTCGTCGAGGTCGAGCCGGTCGGGGCGTCGGTGACGGTCATGGCGGGGCTCCCGGGCGCTGCGGGGACGGTGGATCCAGCGTAGGACCGCCACCGCCGCCCGGCCCGTCGGAACGCGGCCGGACGGGCCAGAACACCTACCTGCGCGCCGGCACGCCCGTCAGCGCGGTGACCACCGGGTCGACCGCGTGGAATATCTCCTCGCCGCAGTTGCGGAACATGCCGATCGGTGCGCCGTACGGGTCGTCGACCTCGTCCGACTCCGGCGTGGCGGCCAGCAGCCAGCCGCGCAGCGCGGCCGCCGCGCGGACCAGCGCGCGGGCCCGCTCGGTGACGTCGGCGCCGCGCCGGGGGTCGGGCAGCGTGCCCGGGTCTATCGTCCGCACCAGGCGGGTGAACTCCTTCAGCGTGAAGGTGCGCAGTCCCGCCTCGTGGCCCATCGAGATCACCTGGGCGCGGTGGTCCAGGGTCGCGGTGAGCACCAGGTCGGCCTCGACCACGTGCTCGTCCAGCAGCTCGCGGCCGGTGAAGCCGCCGCTGTCCGCGCCGTACTCGTCGAGCACGGTCGCCGCGTGGTCCTCCATCGGCGCGCCCACGTGGCCCCAGGTGCCGGCGCTCTCGACCAGGATCCGCCCGGCCACCCGGGGGCTCAGCCGGGTGTCCAGCTCACGCCGGGTGAGCCGCTCGGCGATCGGCGAGCGGCAGATGTTCCCGGTGCAGACGAAGAGGATCCGGAAGTGGTCCAGCGGCCTGGGGTCCACGCTCAGGTACGGCGCTATGCCGGGCCCGGAACGGAGCGAGGCGGTGGGCGTCAACTGCCGGCCTCCAGGTCGGGGACGACCTCCCTCAGCTGCTCGACGCTGATCGCGCCGGCCCGCAGCAGGACCGGGACCTTGCCGGTGACGTCGACGATGGACGAGGCGGCGGCGTGGTCGGCCGACCCGCCGTCCAGGTAGACCGAGACGGCGTCGCCGAGCTGCGACTGCGCCTCGTCGCAGGTCAGCGGGGACGATCCGCCGGTCAGGTTGGCGCTGGAGACGGCCATCGGGCCGGTGGCGTTCAGCAGCTCGATGGCGACCGGGTGCAGCGGCATCCGGACCGCGACGGTGCCGCGGGTCTCGCCGAGGTCCCAGCGCAGCGAGGGCTGGTGCCGGGCGACCAGGGTGAGGCCGCCGGGCCAGAAGGCGTCGACCAGTTCCCAGGCCTGCTCGGAGAAGTCGGTGACCAGGCCGTGCAGGGTGGTCGGCGAGCCGACCAGCACCGGCGACGGGGTGTTGCGGCCGCGGCCACGGGCGGCCATCAGCTCGCCGACGGCCTCCGGGGAGAAGGCGTCCGCGCCGACCCCGTAGAGGGTGTCGGTGGGCAGCACGACGAGTTCGCCGCGGCGGACGGCCGAGGCGGCCTCGCGCAGGCCGGTGGCGCGGTCCCCGGCATCGGCACAGTCGTAGCGGCGGCTCATCGGTGCGGTCCCCTTCCGAAGTGGCTCTTGGCGGTCACTGCGGCCGTCGCCGTCGTCGCTGCCGTCACGACGGCGCCCTGCGGGCGGTCGTGCTGCGTTCGACTGTTCACAACGACGCCCGTCGGGCGGTCGTGAAGCGCGGCCGGTTGTTCAGGTCGCGGTGGTCGGCGGTGTCCGTCCAGCCGCGTTCCTCGTTGAAGATCCACGGCACCTGGCCGCCCTGCTGGTCGGCGTGCTCGATGACCACCGCGCCGCCCGGGCGCAGCAGCCGCGCGGCGACCCGCTCGATGCCGCGGATGGTGTCCAGGCCGTCCTCGCCGGAGAACAGCGACATCTGCGGGTCGTGGTCGCGGGCCTCCGGCGCGACGTACTCCCACTCGGTGAGCGGGATGTACGGCGGGTTGGAGATCACCAGGTCGAAGCGGCCGTCCCAGGAGCGGTCGTCCTCGAAGGCCCTGGTGGCGTCCCCGGCGTGCAGGGTGACCCGGGCGCGGTCGGGGCTGGCCTCGATGTTGCGCCGGGTGTACTCCAGCGCGCCCTCGTCCAGCTCGAAGGCGTGCACGGTGGAGCGCGGCAGTTCCTGGGCGAGGGCGAGGGCGATCGCGCCGGAGCCGGAGCAGAGGTCCACCACCAGCGGCTCGGCCACGTCCATGTCGCGCACCGCGTCTATGGCCCACTCGACGACCGACTCGGTCTCCGGCCGGGGCACGAACACCCCGGGGCCGACCTCCAGTTCGAGGTAGCGGAAGAACGCCCGTCCGGTGATGTGCTGGAGCGGCTCGCGCGCCTCGCGGCGCGAGACCGCCTCCCAGTAGCGGGCGTCGAAGTCGGCGTCCTTCACCGTGTGCAGCTGGCTGCGCTTGACGTGGTGGACGTAGGCGGCGAGTTCCTCCGCGTCGAAGCGCGGCGACGGCACGCCGGCCGCGGCCAACCGCTGGGTGGCCTGGGCCACCTCGGCGAGCAGCAGGTTCATCCGTACGACCTCTTGTTTCTGCGCTCCGGCTACGGACTGCGCGTGGGCTGGGGCGCGCCGGTCTCAGTTCTCTTGGGCCGCGGCGAGCTTCGCCGCCGCGTCCTTGTCGACGCAGGACTGGATCACCGCGTTCAGCTCGCCGTCCAGGACCTGGTCCAGGTTGTACGACTTGAACCCCGTGCGGTGGTCCGAGATGCGGTTCTCGGGGTAGTTGTACGTCCGGATCCGCTCCGAGCGGTCCACCGTGCGGACCTGGCTGCGGCGCGCGTCCGACGCCTCCCGCTCGGCCTCCTCCTGCGCGGCGGCCAGCAGCCGCGAACGCAGGATGCGCATCGCCTGCTCCTTGTTCTGCAGCTGGCTCTTCTCGTTCTGGCAGGACGCCACGATACCGGTCGGCAGGTGGGTGATCCGGACCGCGGAGTCGGTGGTGTTGACCGACTGGCCGCCGGGGCCGGAGGAGCGGTAGACGTCGATCCGCAGGTCGTTGGCGACGATCTCGACCTCGACCTCCTCCGCCTCGGGGGTGACCAGCACGCCCGCCGCGGAGGTGTGGATGCGGCCCTGGGACTCGGTGGCGGGGACGCGCTGCACGCGGTGCACGCCGCCCTCGTACTTCAGCCGGGCCCAGACGCCCTGGCCGGGCTCGGTGTTGCCCCTGGTCTTCACGGCCACCGAGACGTCCTTGTAGCCGCCGAGGTCGGACTCGTTGGAGTCGATGATCTCGGTCTTCCAGCCGATCCGCTCCGCGTAGCGCAGGTACATCCGGAGCAGGTCACCGGCGAATAGGGCTGACTCCTCGCCGCCCTCGCCCGCCTTGATCTCCAGGATGACGTCCTTGTCGTCGCTCGGGTCGCGCGGCACCAGCAGCAGCCGCAGTTCCTCGGTGAGCTCGTCGCGACGCGCCTCGGACTCCTTCACCTCGGAGATGAACTCCGGGTCCTCCGCGGCGAGTTCGCGCGCGGCCTCGATGTCCTCGCCGGTCTGTCGCCACTGCCGGTAGACCCGGGTGATCGGGGTCAGCTCGGCGTACCGCTTGGCCAGCTTGCGCGCGTTGGCCTGGTCGGCGTGGACGGACGGATCGGCCAGCCTCTTTTCGAGGTCGGCGTGCTCGACGAGGAGCTCTTCGACTGCCTCGAACATGGGGTGGCCTTCTTCCCGGGGGCTCGGATCGGGTTGGGGAGGGGGGAACGCGCGGGGGGACGCGAACGGCGCCGGCCCCCGACGCCCCCGACAACGAGTACGGGGGCGCCGGGAACCGGCGCCGAGTGAGCGCTAGGCCTTCGCGCTGTGCTGCTTGCCGAAGCGGGCCTCGAAGCGGGCCACGCGGCCACCGGTGTCGAGGATCTTCTGCTTGCCGGTGTAGAACGGGTGGCACTGCGAGCAGACCTCGGCGCGGATCTCGCCACTGGTCTCGGTCGAGCGGGTGGTGAACTCGGCGCCGCAGGTGCAGGTCACGCGGGTGACCACGTACTCGGGGTGAACGTTGGGCTTCAAGGGGTTCTCCTAGGTTTCGGGAGGGCACCGGGTCGGCGGCTGGAGTGCCGCACGTGAACCGGGACCGACGGACCAGTCTGCCAGGACGGGCCGCATCTTCCCAAACCGGGTCGCGTTCCGGGATATTCCGGGCCCGCTCAGTGCGTGGCGCCGGCCTTCGCGCTCGCCTTCGCAGTCGCCTTCCCCGCGGCCCGTCCGGGGGTCGACGGGGCGGCCGCGGAGGCCGTGGGGGCCGCCTGGGCGGGATTCTCCGGCTGCGCGGAGACGACCGCCTGCGGGAGCTCCCGGTCGGCCTTGAGGGCCGCCCAGAGCTGGTCGGCCTGCGGCTGCAGCTCGACCACCCGGTTCGGGTCGCCGGGGGCGGTCTGCACCGGCAGGGTCACCATGCCGAGCTGGTCCGGCCCGATCCCCTTGAGCTCCTGGAAGAGCCCCACCAGGGCGTTCACCGAGCCGAGCGCGGAGTCGGTGGTGATGCTCCTGGTCATGGTGTCGCCGATCGACCACAGCTTGACCGGGTCGGTGAACAGTCCCGCCCCGCCGGCCTGCCGGAGCAGCGACTTCACCATCTGCTTCTGCAGCTCGATCCGGCCGAGGTCGCTGCCGTCGCCGACGCCGTGCCGGGTGCGGACGAAGGCGAGCGCCTGCTGACCGTCCAGGTGGTGCTGCCCGGGCGGCAGGTCGAGCCCGCTGTCCTTGTCGTGGATGGCCACCGTGGTGGTCACGGTGGCCCCGCCTATCGCGTCCACGACCCGGGCGAAGCCGGCGAAGTCGATCTGCAGGTAGTGGTCCATCCGGAGCCCGGTGAGCTGCTCGGTGGTCTTGACCGCGCAGGCCGCGCCGCCGGTCTCGAAGGCGCTGTTGTACATCGCGCGCTTGGCGCCGGGCACGGCCGTGCCGTTCGCGCCGGTGCAGTCGGGGCGGGCCACCAGGGTGTCGCGCGGTATCGAGACGATCTGCGCGCGCGAGTGGTCCTGGTTGACGTGCACCACCATCGCGGTGTCCGAGCGGGCGGTGTCGCCGGTGTCCCCGCCGGCCAGGTCGCCGTTCTCGCCGCTGCGCGAGTCGGAGCCCAGCACCAGGACGTTGAAGGACCCGTCGGTGGCGGCCGGCGGCCGGGCGTCGCCGAGGCGGCCGTCGATGTCGACGCTCTTGATGTTGCCGTTGAGCTTCACGTACGCGTAGACGGCCGCGCCGGTGCCGAGGACGACGAGCGCGACGAACGCACAGGCAGCCGTCCGCAGGACCTTGCGGCGGCGACTGGGGACCCTCTTGTGCTCGGCCATACGGTCCAGAATAAATCGGACAACATGATCCAAAGAGCCTCAATTGTCCCGACTCTGGAACAACCCGGGTGCGAACGCACGGAACCCCGGACCGCTCGCGCGATCCGGGGTTCCGTGCTTCGACAGCCGTCCGGCTACGGTCAGTCGCCGGAGCCGGGGGTGGTCTTGGCGATCTGCATCAGGAACTCGGCGTTGCTCTTGGTCTGCTTCATCTTGTCCAGGAGCAGCTCGATCGCCTGCTGCGAGTCGAGCGCGTGCAGCACCCGGCGGAGCTTCCAGACGATGGCCAACTCCTCGTTGCCGAGCAGGATCTCCTCCTTGCGGGTGCTGGAGGCGTCCACGTCGACGGCCGGGAAGATGCGCTTGTCCGAGAGCTTCCGGTCGAGCTTGAGCTCCATGTTGCCGGTGCCCTTGAACTCCTCGAAGATCACCTCGTCCATGCGCGAGCCGGTCTCGACCAGCGCGGTGGCCAGGATGGTCAGCGAGCCGCCGTTCTCGATGTTGCGCGCGGCACCGAAGAACTTCTTCGGCGGGTAGAGCGCGGTCGAGTCGACACCACCGGACAGGATGCGGCCGGAGGCCGGCGCCGCCAGGTTGTAGGCGCGGCCCAGGCGGGTGATCGAGTCCAGCAGGATGACCACGTCGTGGCCCAGCTCCACCAGGCGCTTGGCGCGCTCGATGGCCAGCTCGGCGACGGTGGTGTGGTCCTCCGCCGGGCGGTCGAAGGTCGAGGAGATGACCTCGCCCTTCACCGACCGCTGCATGTCGGTGACCTCTTCCGGACGCTCGTCGACCAGGACGACCATCAGGTGGCACTCGGGGTTGTTGTGGGTGATCGCGTTGGCGACCGCCTGCAGCACCATCGTCTTGCCGGTCTTCGGCGGCGCGACGATCAGACCGCGCTGGCCCTTGCCGATCGGCGACACGAGGTCGATGATGCGGGTGGTCAGCACGCCCGGGTCGGTCTCCAGGCGCAGCCGCTCCTGCGGGTAGAGCGGGGTGAGCTTGTTGAACTCGGGGCGGCCGCGGCCGCTCTCCGGGTCCATGCCGTTGACGGAGTCCAGCCGCACCATCGCGTTGAACTTCTCGCGGCGCTCGCCGTCGCGCGGCTGGCGCACCGCACCGGTGATGGCGTCACCCTTGCGCAGGCCGTTCTTGCGGACCTGGGCGAGCGAGACGTAGACGTCGTTCTGGCCCGGCAGGTAGCCGGAGGTGCGCACGAACGCGTAGTTGTCGAGGATGTCGAGGATGCCCGCGACCGGGATCAGGACGTCGTCCTCGCCGATCTGCGGCTCGGCCGGGCCGGCCTCGAAGCCGTCGCGGCCACGACGGCCCCGGCGGTCGCGGTAACGGCCCCGACGGCCACGACGGCCCTCGCCGAACTCGTCGTCGTCGTAACCGCCCTGGCCCTGCTGGACCTGCGGCTGCTGGGCCTGCTGGCCCTGGCGGCCCTGCTGGTCGCCCTGGCCGCTGCCCGGCTGCTGGGTCTGCTGACCCTGGCGGTCGGCGCGCTCGCGGCGGTTGCGGCGGTCGCGACGCGACTCGCGCGTGTCGCCGTCCTGGGCCTCGCCGGCCTCCGGACGCTCGGTGCGCTCGGTGCGCTCGCCGCCCTCGCGGCGGTCACGGCGCTCGCGGCGGTCGCGACGGCTCTCGCGGCCGTCCTCGCGGCCCTCGAAGCCGCGGGTCTCGGCCGGGCGGGCCTCGGCCTGCTTCGACTCGGCGACCGCGACGGTGGCGGCCTCGGCCGCGGCCTCGGCGGCCGGGGCGACGGGCGCGCCGGCGGCCGAGGTGGCCCGGCGGCGGGTGCGCTCGGCACGGGCCGGCGCGGCGGTCTCGGCGGCGGCCTGGACCGGGATCTCGATCTGGGCCTGCGGCTCGGCGGCGGCCGGGGCCTCGGCGGCGGCCTTGGCGGCGGCGGCCTTGGTGCGGCGGGCCGGCTTCTCGGCCGGGGCCTCGGCGTCCGCCTTGGCGGCGGTGCGCTTCGCGGCGGCCGGGGCGCCACCGGCGGCGAGCAGCGGGTCCCCGCCGCTCTTCTCCTTGATGGTCTCGATCAGCTGGCTCTTGCGCATGCGTCCGGTACCGGTGATGCCAAGGTCCGCGGCGAGCTTCTGCAGCTCGGCCAGGACCATGCCGTCCAGGCCCGCGGCGGCACTGCGGCGGCGCCGCGCCGGGGCAGCGGGGGCGGCTGCGTCCGACGCGTCGGCGTCCGGGCGCGCGCCCATCAGATCGGTGGAGTCGCTCACTAAGGGTCCTTCCCTGGAGCGGACGTCGGCCTGTCTGGCTCGGCGACCGGTTGTGCTGTCCTGACCAACGCTCGACTGCGTCGGTCCGAGGCGGTGATCCCTCGAATGGCGGGAGCCCGTCGAGGGAGAGCTGCGAGGTGCGGTGCTTGAAGCACGGTGGTGCTGAGTGGCGCGGTGGGCCGGTCGTGTGTCGACCTCCCCTTGAGGGCGTAACCCCCACGCTCCCTGCGAATCCCGGGCCCCCGTCGCGTGACGGTGGCCCGCGCTCCGCCCGTCCTGGCCTCTTAGGTGGGAGGCCGCGGGTGGGAGTCAGGTGCCGTCACGGCTTCGGGATGCGGCCGCATGTCGCGCAGGCAGGCTGCGTACGCGCTGCGGTGGGCTCCCGGAGAATCGTCGCCCCGTGCATCGCCGGGACTCCACGGCAGTGGAGTGCTGGGATCGGGACGCGGCGCACCGAGCCCCGGAGGGCACCTGGTGCAGCAATGAGGTTAACACTACCGACCCCCTCAGACATTCCCCAGCCTTGCGCTTGCCAATCGTGTCCGGCCCGGCCCGCTCGACGCGGGCCGGTGCCGGGCCCGTACGGGCTGCTCAGACGTCCAGCGGGAGCACGACGGCCCCGGCGCGGTCGACGTCCAGCCGGTGCGCGGCGAACGCCGGGTCGCCGCCGTGTCCGTGGTGCCCGGCGAAGGAGAGCACCTTGTCGGCGCCCGCCTCGTCGGTGAGCGCGAGGACGGTCGGGCCGGCCCCGGAGATGACCGCGGGGATGCCCTCCGCGCGCAGCGCGCCGACCAGGCCGGCGCTGTCCGGCATGGCCGAGGCGCGGTAGTCCTGGTGCAGCCGGTCCTCGGTGGCGGCGAAGAGCAGCTCGGGGCGCCTGGTCAGCGCCTCCACCAGCAGCGCGGAGCGGCCGGCGTTGACCGCGGCGTCGGCCAGCGGGACGGTCTTCGGCAGCAGGCCGCGGGCGGTCTCGGTGAGCACCTCGCCGGCCGGGACGAACACCACCGGGACGACCTGCTCGGCGGGCTCCAGGGCGACGGCCTTGGCGCACTCGTCGTCGGTCCAGGCGATGGTGAAGTTGCCGCGCAGGCAGGCCGCGACGTTGTCCGGGTGGCCCTCCAGCTCGGAGGCGAGGGCCAGCAGCGCGTCGTCGTCCAGTGCGGACGGACCCCCGATGGTGACCGCGCGGGCGGCCACGATCCCGGCGCAGATGGCGGCGGAGGAGGAACCGAGGCCCCGGCCGTGCGGTATCCGGTTGGCGCAGACCACTTCGAGGCCGCGCGGCTGGCCGCCGAGCCGGTCGAACGCGGCGCGCATCGAGCGGACCAGCAGGTGGCGCTCGTCGCGCGGCAGCGTCTCGGCGCCCTCGCCGGCGATGTCGACGGACAGGCCGGAGTCGGCGACCCGGACGACCACGTCGTCGTACAGACCCAGCGCGAGTCCGAAGGCGTCGAAGCCCGGGCCGAGGTTGGCGCTGGTCGCCGGAACCCGGACGCGGACGGCGGCGGCACGGAACGCAGGACCGGCCATGCGGTGGACTCTCCTGGGGAAATCGGGCGGCGCGGAGCGCGTCGTCGGTGCGAAGGTGGGGGAACGGGCCGCAGGCCCTTCGGGGCGGGCGGCCGCAGTCGTCGGCGCGGCCCGGACGGTACCGGGCCCGGGGCATGTGCCACACGGCCGGACCCAGAGTATCGAAGAGAGGTTCCCGAGCGGTACACCCCGTGGGCCTTCGATCTGGTGTGTTGCCGGTTGTGGCCGGAATGCACACCCCACTCCGTCAAAGAGCGGGGCGAAAACGCCTCGGAATGCACAGCGGAATTGACACAAAAGTGTCAGCGGAGAACTTTGACGGGCCGACCCCCGAAAGGGTCGGCCCGTCGAAGCGTCGGACCCGTCAGCGGTCGAGCAGGCCGAGGCTCCGGGCCGCGGTCTCCGGGTCGACCGGGACGACCTGCGGCTGCGGCGCGCCGGCCACCGCCCAGTCGGGGTCCTTGAGGCCGTTGCCGGTCACGGTGCAGACGATCCGCTGGCCCGGGTCGACCAGGCCGGCCTCCGCCTTGGCCAGCAGGCCGGCCACCGAGGCGGCCGAGGCGGGCTCCACGAAGACGCCCTCCTGCGAGGCCAACAGCCGGTAGGCGGACAGGATCTGACGATCCGTCACCTTGTCGATGAGGCCGCCGGACTCGTCCCGCGCGGCGAGCGCGAAGTCCCAGGAGGCCGGGTTGCCGATCCGGATCGCGGTGGCGATGGTCTGCGGCTTGAGCACCGGGGCGCCGTCCACGATCGGGGCCGAGCCGGCCGCCTGGAAGCCCCACATCCGCGGGGTGTGCGAGGCCAGGCCGTCCGCGGCGTATTCGCGGTAACCCTTCCAGTACGCGGTGATGTTGCCCGCGTTGCCGACCGGCAGGACGTGGATGTCCGGGGCGTCGCCGAGCATGTCGACGATCTCGAAGGCCGCGGTCTTCTGGCCCTCGATCCGCACCGGGTTCACCGAGTTGACCAGGGCCACCGGATACTTCTCGGACAGTTCACGCGCAAGGGTGAGGCAGTCGTCGAAGTTCCCGTCGACCTGCAGGATCTTCGCGCCGTGCACCAGCGCCTGGCCCATCTTGCCGAGGGCGATCTTGCCCTGCGGGACGAGCACGGCGGAGACCATCCCGGCCCGCACCGCGTACGCGGCGGCGGAGGCCGAGGTGTTGCCGGTGGACGCACAGATGACGGCCTGTGCGCCCTCCTCCTTGGCCTTGGAGATGGCCATCGTCATCCCGCGGTCCTTGAAGGACCCGGTCGGGTTGGCGCCCTCGACCTTGAGGTAGACCTCGCAGCCGGTGCGCTCGGAGAGCACCTGGGCGGGGACCAGGGGCGTGCCGCCCTCCAGCAGGGTGACCACCGGGGTGGCCGCGGTGACCGGCAGGCGGTCCCGGTACTCCTCGATCAGGCCGCGCCACTGGTGGGTGTGCGCGCCTCGGACGACGTTCTCGGCAACGGCGTTCATGGCAGTTCCTTATTCCCCTTCGACCCGCATGATGCTGGCCACGTCCCGCACGCTGTCCAGCGCACGGAGCTTGTCGACCGTCGCCGACAGCGCGGCGTCGGTGGCACGGTGGGTGACCACGACGAGCGAGGCGTCGCCGTCGCGGCCCTGCTGGCGCACGGTGTCGATGGAGACGCCGTGCTCGGCGAAGACGGACGCCACCTGGGCGAGCACACCCGCACGGTCGTCCACGTCCAGGCTGACGTGGTAGCGGGTGACGACCTCGTCCATCGGCTTGGCCGGCAGCTGCGTGTACACGGAGTCACCGGGGCCGGTGGCGCCGGCCAGCTTGTTGCGGCAGACCGCGACCAGGTCGCCCAGCACCGCGGAGGCGGTCGGCGAGCCGCCCGCGCCCGGGCCGTAGAACATCAGCCGGCCGGCCGCCTCGGCCTCGACGAACACCGCGTTGTACGCCTCGCGGACGGACGCCAGCGGGTGCGAGAGCGGGATCATCGCCGGGTGGACGCGCGCGGTGACGGACTCGCCGTGGGCCGCCCGCTCGCAGATCGCGAGCAGCTTGACCACGCAGCCCATCTCCTTGGCCGAGGCGATGTCGGCCGCGGTCACCTCGGTGATGCCCTCGCGGTAGACGTCCGCGGCGGTGACCTTGGTGTGGAAGGCGATGCCGGCCAGGATCGCGGCCTTGGCGGCGGCGTCGAAGCCCTCGACGTCGGCCGTCGGGTCGGCCTCGGCGTAGCCCAGCGCGGTGGCCTCCTCCAGCGCCTCCGAGTAGCCGGCGCCGGTGGTGTCCATCTTGTCGAGGATGAAGTTGGTGGTGCCGTTGACGATGCCCAGCACCCGGTTGACCTTGTCGCCCGCGAGGGACTCGCGCAGCGGGCGCAGCAGCGGGATCGCGCCCGCCACCGCGGCCTCGTAGTACAGGTCCACCCCGGCCGCGGCGGCCGCGGTGTGCAGCTCGGCGCCGTCCTGGGCGAGCAGGGCCTTGTTGGCGCTGACCACCGAGGCGCCGTGCTTGAACGCCGCCAGGATGTGCTGTTTGGCCGGCTCGATGCCGCCCACCACCTCGACCACGACGTCGATGTCGCCCCGGTTGATCAGGGCCTCGGCGTCGGTGGTGATGAGGTGCTCGGGCACACCGGGGCGGGCCCGGCCGGCCCGGCGGACCGCGATCCCGGCCAGCTCCACCGGGGCACCGATGCGAGCGGCGAGGTCGTCGGCCGTCGTCGTCATGATGCGCGCCACCTCGGAGCCCACCACACCACAACCCAGCAACGCCACCTTCAGCGGGCGCGTACGCATCATCCGACTCCGCTCTGCATTCATCGTGCTTCGGTATTTCCGGCGGTTTTCCGGCGCCGCCGGGAACTTCGGTCCGTACCAGTCTCCGGGACTTTCCGTACGGATCTACGGTCGTTCCATGATCTGAGACAAGGATTTCGTCATCCGATATCCAGACGCAGGAGATCTTCCTCCGTCTCGCGCCGGACGATCACCCGCGCCGCACCGTCCTTGACGGCCACCACGGGAGGCCTGAGGGCGTGGTTGTAGTTGCTCGCCATCGAGCGGCAGTAGGCGCCGGTGGCGGGCACCGCGATCAGGTCGCCCGCGGCCAGGTCGGACGGCAGGAAGGCGTCCCGCACGACGATGTCGCCGGACTCGCAGTGCTTGCCGACCACCCTGACCAGCATCGGCTCGGCGTCGCTGGTGCGCGACACCAGGGCCACCGAGTACTCGGCGTCGTACAGCGCGGTGCGGATGTTGTCGGACATCCCGCCGTCCACGCTGACGTAGGTGCGCAGGCCCGGCAGCTCCTTGACGGTGCCGACCTCGTACAGCGTGAACGCCGTCGGGCCGACGATCGCCCGGCCCGGCTCCACGCACAGCCGCGGGGCGTTCAGGTTCGCGGCGGCGCACTCGCGGCGGACGATGTCGGCCAGCGCGGCCGCGATCTCGGCCGGCTCGCGCGGGTCGTCCTCGCTGGTGTACGCGATGCCGAGGCCGCCGCCGAGGTCGATCTCGGGCAGCTCGACGCCGTGCTCGTCGCGGATCTGCGCCAGCAGGCCGACCACCCGGCGGGCGGCGACCTCGAAGCCCGCCGTGTCGAAGATCTGCGAGCCGATGTGCGAGTGGATGCCGCGCAGCTCCAGGCTGTCGTGGCCGAGTACCCGGCGCACCGCCTCGGCGGCGGCTCCCCCGGTCAGCGACAGGCCGAACTTCTGGTCCTCGTGCGCCGTGGCGATGAACTCGTGGGTGTGCGCCTCGACGCCGACCGTGATCCGGATCAGCACCTGCTGGCGCACGCCCTGGCGGGCCGCGATCGCGGCGAGCCGCTCGATCTCCTCGTACGAGTCGACCACGATGTGGCCGACGCCGGTCTTCACCGCGTGTTCGAGCTCGTCCACCGACTTGTTGTTGCCGTGCAGCGCGATCCGCGCCGACGGCATCCCGGCGGCCAGCGCCACCGCCAACTCGCCCGCGCTGCACACGTCGAGGTTGAGGCCCTCCTCGTGCAGCCAGCGCACGACGGCCTTGGAGAGGAACGCCTTGCCGGCGTAGTAGACGTCCGCGTCGGTGCCGAAGGCGTCCCGCCAGGCGCGCGCCCGGGAGCGGAAGTCCTCCTCGTCCAGCAGGTACGCCGGGGTGCCGAACTCGGCCGCCAGCTGCTTGACGTCGATCCCGCCGACGGTGGCCACGCCCTCGGCGTCGCGGGTGACGGTGCGCGACCAGACCTTCGGGTCGAGCGCGTTGAGGTCGGCGGGCGGGGCCTGGTAGTGGCCCTCGGGCAGGACGTCTCCGTGACGGGGGCCTGCCGGGTGTGCGGAACGACTCATGCTGGTTCGTCCTTCGAGAGACCTATGGCGAGGGGCGGCGACGGTCCCCGTTGACCGTCAGCCGCCCCCGCTCTGCGCTTGGGGGTGGTGCCTACATCCGCTCGGGCGCCGTCACGCCCAGGAGCGTGAGGCCGTTGGCCATGACCGTGCGCGTGGCCTCGACCAGCCAGAGCCGGGCCCGGTGCGTGTCGTTGAGCTCCTCGTCGCCCTTGGGCAGGAACATGCAGTTCTCGTACAGGCGGTGGTACTTGCCCGCGAGGTCCTCCAGGTAGCGCGCGACCCGGTGCGGCTCGCGCAGCTCGCCGGCCGTGGCGAGGATGCGCGGGAACTCGCCGAGGGCGCCGAGGATGTCGCTCTCCCACTCGGTCGCGAGCAGCTCGGGTTTGAACTGCTCGGCCGTGCCCTTGTCCACGCCCAGCTCGGCGGCCTTGCGCGCCACGCCGCACATCCGGGTGTGGGCGTACTGGACGTAGTAGACCGGGTTCTCGTTGGTCTGGCTGGTGAGGACGTTGATGTCCAGCGTGATCGTCGAGTCCGTGGAGGAGCGCGCCAGGGTGTAGCGGGCGGCGTCCACGCCGATCCACTCGACCACGTCGTCGATCGTGATGATGTTGCCCGCACGCTTGGACATGCGGACCTCTTCGCCGTCGCGAAGCATCTTCACGAACTGGCCGATCTTCACCTCGATGTTGTGGTTCATGTCGTCGCCCGCGCAGGCCGAGATGGCCTTGAGGCGGTTGACGTAGCCGTGGTGGTCGGCGCCCAGCATGTAGAGCGCGACCTCGGCGCCGCGGTCCCGCTTGGACAGGTAGTACGCGGCGTCGGCGGCGAAGTAGGTCTTGTCGCCGTCGGCCTTGATCAGGACGCGGTCCTTGTCGTCGCCGAAGTCGGTGGTGCGCAGGAAGACCGCACCGTCCTGCTCGAAGACGTGGCCCTGCTCGCGCAGCCGCTCGATGGCCTTCTCGACGGCGCCCGAGTCGTGCAGCGTCTTCTCCGAGAACCACACGTCGAAGTGGGTGCCGAACTCGTCCATCGAGCGCTTGATCTCGGCCACCATGAGCTTGAGGCCCTCGGTGCGGAAGACCTCCAGCTGCTCGGCCTCGGAGAGGTCGAGCACGCCCGGGATCGCGTCGGTCAGCGCCTTGGCGATGTCGACGATGTACTCGCCGACGTACCCGCCCTCGGGCACCTCGCGGCCGTTCGCGGCGGCCTGCAGCGAGGCGGCGAACTTGGTGATCTGCACACCGGCGTCGTTGAGGTAGTACTCGGTGGTGACGTCGGCGCCGGAGGCCCGCAGCACGCGCGCCATCGAGTCGCCGACGGCGGCCCAGCGGACGCCGCCGATGTGGATCGGACCGGTCGGGTTGGCGGAGACGAACTCCAGGTTGATCTTCAGGCCGTTCAGGGCGTCGTTGCGGCCGTAGGCCTCGCCCGCCTCGACGACGGTGCGGGCGAGCGCGCCGGCGGTGGCGGTGTCCAGGGTGATGTTCAGGAAGCCCGGACCGGCGATGTCGACCGCGGAGACGCCGGTGATCCCTCGCAGGCGCTCGGCCAGGACCTCGGCAACGGCTCGCGGCGGCTTGCCGGCCGCCTTGGCGAGCTGGAGGGCCACGTTGGTCGCGTAGTCGCCGTGGTCCCTGTTCTTGGGCCGCTCGACCGTCACGTGCTCGGGCACGGCGACGGCCAGCTCGCCCGCCTCGACGGCGGTGCTCACTGCGGCCTGGATTGCCTGGGAAAGGTCTGCGGGGGTCACGACGCCAAGCGTAGGCGAGACGGGGTACCCGCCCGCCACTCGGTTTACCGGTTGAGACGCCCGGAGGCGCCGACGCGCCGTCCGCCGCGGGGTCTCAGCCGCGATCGGTCCGCTCCGTTCGCTCAGGGCGAAACTCGCGGGACCGTGCGCCGAACCGCCCGTCGGACCGGGCGTCGAGCGCGCCGCCGTCCGCGCCGAGCAGCATCAGACGGCGGACCATGGCCACCAGGTCGGCCGGGTCGAAGGGCTTGCCGAGGTAGCCGTCCACGCCGGCCGCCTCCCCCAGGTCCAGGTCCGCCGGGGTGCAGGCGCTCACGATCGCGATCGGCAGTCGACTGGTGTCCGGTGTCGCGCGCAGCCGGGCCGCCGTCCGCAGGCCGTCCAGCCGCGGCATCATCACGTCCAGCGTCACCACGTCCGGCTTCACCCGGCGGACGACCTCCAGGCACTCGGCGCCGTCGGCGGCGGTCACCACCTCGAAGCCCTCAAGCTCCAGGTTGACCCTGATCAGCTGGCGGATCACCTCGCTGTCGTCCACCACGAGGACCCGCCCGGACACTCCCGACACCTCACCGAGGGTATCCGCGGCCCCGCCGCCCCGTCCGGCCTTTGGGCACTTCCGCTCCCCCGGCCGCCCGGCCGCCGCCCCGCCCACCGCCCCGACGATCTTCCGGGAAACCCGTGCACGGACCACGGCCCCGGCCTGGTAGTGTTCTCCACGTCGGAAGCGCGAGCGTCCGACAGGCCAGTAGGCCCCCGTAGCTCAGGGGATAGAGCACCGCCCTCCGGAGGCGGGTGCGTAGGTTCGAATCCTACCGGGGGCACTTCGCAGGAAGTGCAACAGAGGCCCAGATCAGTGGAGTTGATCCACGGATCTGGGCCTTCGTCATGTCCGGGCCGCGCGGCTCCGGGCCCTGCCGCTCCGGCCCGCCCGGGTGGTGCGGGCGGGCCGGAGCGGTCAGGACTCGGCGGACTCGACCTGGCTGTAGAGCGTCGCGATGGTGTGGTCGAAGTAGGCGCTGTAGGAGACGTCGTCGGTGTCGCCGCCCTGCTGGTAGCCGCCGATGGCGCCGACCACGTCGCCCGTGGCGGTGTTGATCCAGGGGCCGCCGCTGGTGCCCGCCGGGTAGGACGGGCAGTCGATGACCCGCTCGTAGGTGCTCTTCCGGTCGGTCGTGTTGGTGCACAGCTCGGGCGTCTCGGAGTCGGCGGGGTAGCCGTAGAGGCGGACGGTCGAGCCGAAGGGCTCGTCGGTGCCCAGGCGGTTGCCGCCGACCACGTCCTCGACCTTGCGACCGTTGCTCGGGGCGGTCTCCAGGATCGCGAAGTCCTCGTCCACGTCGCCCTTCTGGGACCAGCCGGTGGTGGTGTGGACCGCGGTGACCCGCCAGGTGCCGTACGGGGCGGAGCCGTCGCGGTAGCCGGGGGCGAAGGTGACGCCGTCGGTGCTGTCGAGGCAGTGCGCGGCGGTCAGCAGCAGGTTCCCGGTGGCGCTGTGCAGCACGCTGGCGGTGCAGAAGTGGTTGCCGGCCTCCACCGAGCCGCTGAACAGCGCGCCGACGGTGGCGGTTTCGCGGATGTCGGCGGAGGCGGCGGCGGTCTTCCCGAGGACGGCACCGCGGGTGTCGGGGGTGGCGGCCGCGGCGGCCGTCGGGCTGTCGCCCGGGGTGGGGGTGGCGGTGGCCGCGGGCGGGTCGGCCGGGATCGCGGTGTCCGTCGGGGTCGGGGTGTCGGTCGGCGTGGGGGCGGCGACCGGGGCGGGCAGCGCGTCCGCGGTGGTGGTCGGGGTGGGCACGACGACGGCGCGGGTGCTGCGCGCGGCCTTCCCGGCGGCCGTGGCGTCGGACAGGTCGAGGCCGTGCGTCCCGGCGACGACGGCGGCCACCACGACCGCGGACAGTGCGGTGAACAGGGAGGGAGCCAGCAGGCGGCGGCGTGACCTCGGGCGGCGGTGCTGACCCATGCCTGACTCTCCTGCCGGGTTCGGTGGCGGTGTTCGGTCAACGACTATGACGCCTCCGACTGGAAAGGTCGTTATCGGTGCCTTGGAGGTCGATGAGAAATCCGTCACTCGGGCGCCGACGGCCGCCGCCCCCGGGTCATCCGCCGTTCAGCACCGCGTCGAGCCCGGCCGCGTCGACGAAGGCGGTGTGCGTCCCGGCGGAGGTGCAGGCGAAGGCGCCGGCCGCCGAGCCGGCGCGGGCGCAGTCCAGCGGCGGACGGCCCCGGAACCAGCCGTACAGGAAGCCGGTGACGAAGGCGTCCCCGGCACCGTTGGTGTCCACCACCGGGCGGCCCGGGTCGACGGCCGGCAGGTGGCGGAGCACGCCGTCCTCCCGGGTGAGCAGGTGGCAGCCGTCGGCGCCGGCGGTGGCGACGACCACCCGCGCGCGGCCCTCGGCGAGGATCGCGCGCATCACCTCCTCGTACCGGCCGCGGCAGCCCGCCACCGAGAGGAAGACCAGATCGGAGCCGAGCGCGTAGTCGCGGTGGTGCGGGTCGGCGCCGTCCCAGTCGTGCAGGTCGGTGGAGGTGGTGCGGCCGAGCCGGTGCAGGTCGCCGTACATGTCCCGGTTGACGCCGGTGATGGAGAGGTGGACGTGCCGGCTGCGCTCGGCGTACGGCAGGTAGAAGTCGCGCGGAAGTCGCAGGTCGGCCGGGTGGCGGCCGTCGTAGAAGGAGAACCGGCGGCCCGCGGCGTCGACCAGGTTGACCCCGCGCGGGGTGCCGTGCGGGCTCACCAGGTGCCCGAAGTGCAGGCCGTGGCGCTCGTAGGCGGCCCGGATCAGGGCGCCCTGCGGGTCGTCGCCGAGGAAGTCCAGGAAGGCGGTGCGCAGGCCGAGGTGGTGGGCGCCGAGGGCGACGCCGTTGCCGGTGTGGCCGACGTAGTCGTGCACCGGGCCGACGAACTGCGAGTCGCCGGGCGGGATCTCCAGCCGCTCGACCCGGACGACGGTGTCCACGCCGGCGCCGCCGACGACGAGCAGGTCGAACTCGGGCCGCGCGGGTCCGGACGGCACCGGCTCGGGAGCCGTGGTCGCGGACGGCACGGGCGCGGACGGCGTGGTCTCGGGCAGCACGGCGGCGCCTCCTTGATCCCTGGACGGTGGCCAGGAGTCAAGCAGGCGCCGGAGGTTGACTGCAAGACCTTGCTGCAAACGTCAATCGGCCGGTGGGCGCTCCACCCCCGCTTCGGAGCGGACCTCGCCGCCCGCCCGGACGTTGGCCCGGACGTCCGCCATGGCGGCCTCCCGGGGGCTCGGCCGGCCGTCCACGGCCCGCACGGCGGAGACCGCCGTGGCGCCCGCTCCCGTACCGGCCTCGACGGCGCCGGTCCCGACGGCACCCGCCTCGACGGCGGTGGCCTCACCGGGCGCCGGCCGGTGGTCGATCATCAGGAAGGCGACCAGCGCGGCCAGCAACAGGATGCCCATCGCCACCCAGGTCGCGACCACGTACCCGTGCACCGCGCCCTGGGCCTGCACCGCCGGGTCGGAGGCGATCCGGGTGGCCAGGAAGGTCGCGGTGGCACTGGCCGCAATGGTGTTCAGCAGTGCCGTGCCGAAGGAACCGCCCACCTGCTGGGCCGAGTTGATGGTGGCCGAGGCCGCGCCGGCCTCGTTCGGGGCGACCCCGAGGGTGGCCAGGCTCATCGACGGCATGAACACCAGGCCCATGCCGAAGCCCAGCAGCAGCTCGGCGGGCAGCACCATGCCGGCCCACGGGCTGTCCACGTGCATCTGGGTCAGCCAGGCCATGCCGCCACCGGCGAGCAGCAGTCCCGGCGCGATCAGGTTCCGGGACGGCACCCTGGTCATCAGCCGGGCCGCGATCCCGGTCGAACTGATCACGATGGCGGCCGTCATGGGCAGGAAGGAGAGGCCGGACACGATCGGCGAGAAGTGCTTGATGGCCTGCAGGTAGTAGGTCAGGAACAGGAACAGGCCGAACATGCCGACCATCGCCAGGCCGACCGACAGGGCGCCGCCACCGCGGTTGCGGTCGGCGATGATGTGCGTCGGCAGCAGGGCGTGCGGGGTGCGCTTCTCGACCAGGACGAACACCGCGAGCAGCGCCACGCCCAGGAACAGCGATCCCAGCACCAGCGCGTCGCCCCAGCCCCGGGTGACGGCCTCGGAGGTGCCGAAGACGATCGCCAGCAGGCCGCCGCAGCCGAGCAGCGCCCCGGGCAGGTCCAGCTTGACCCGGTGCCCCTTGGCGACGTGGTCGCGCTGGAGCACGGAGAACGCGGCGAAGGCGGTGGCGATGGCGATCGGGGTGTTGACGAACAGGCACCAGCGCCAGTTCAGGTACTCGGTCAGCAGGCCACCGGCGATGAAGCCGATCGCGGCGCCGCCGCCGGCGATCGCACCGAAGATGCCGAAGGCCGTACTGCGTTCCTTCGGGTCGGAGAAGGTGGTGGAGAGCAGCCCCAGCGCGGAGGGGGCGAGCAGGGCACCGAACGCGCCCTGGAGGGCGCGGGCGCCGAAGAGCATGGACGGGTCGGCCGCCGCGCCGCCGAGCGCGGAGGCGAGGGCGAAGCCCAGCAGCCCGATGGTGAAGACGCGCTTGCGCCCGAAGAGGTCGCCCAGCCGTCCGCCGAGCAGCAGCAGACCGCCGAAGGCCAGCGTGTAGGCGGTGATCACCCACTGCCGGTCGGCGTCGGATATGCCCAGGTCCCGCTGGGCGGACGGCAGTGCGATGTTCACGATGGTGATGTCGAGGACGATCATGAGCTGGGCGACGGCGATGACGGCCAGCGCCCACCAGCGCCGGCTGTCCGCGTTCTCATGACCGATGGCAGGTTGCTCAGTCACGGTCGAGCCTTCCGGAGTGTGGCGGAGAGGTCACGCAGTCGCCTTCCAGCCAATACCCGGGTCCGACGGAATGGCAAGGAAAAACCTCACCAAATCAGACTTTTGGGACAAAAGAACCAGGAGTCTGGGACTTCGGGACGAGCCCCCGGGACCCCGGTCCGGTACGGCTCCCGCACCCGTGCGCGCAGGAGCCGTACCGGCGGCCGGCTACAGCGCCGAGAGCTCGTCGACCAGGTCGTCCAGCCCCAGCGAGCCCTGCGACAGCGCCGCCATGTGCCAGGCCTTGAGGTCGAACTCCTCGCCGCGCGCCTCGTGCGCCGCCTTCGCCGCCGCCCGGCCGCGCAGCCAGGCGCGCTCGCCCAGCTTGTAGCCGATCGCCTG
The DNA here is from genome assembly GCF_044767225.1 of Kitasatospora sp. NPDC101447. Taxonomy (NCBI): domain Bacteria; kingdom Bacillati; phylum Actinomycetota; class Actinomycetes; order Kitasatosporales; family Streptomycetaceae; genus Kitasatospora; species Kitasatospora sp. NPDC101447. The sequence goes on along the minus strand of NZ_JBIWNL010000004.1, from coordinate 271,806 downwards.
GCCGGGCATGCCCAGGTAGCGGACCAGCTCGCTGTCCAGGAAGTCGTCGGACAGGCCGCAGTACTGCCCGAAGAACTCGCGGGCGTGCTCCGGGCTCACCGGCTCGCCCGGCTTGTACGGGGAGTCGGCCGGGAAGTCCAGGCCCGCGTGCATGCCGATGTCGACGATGACCCGCAGCGCCCGCATCATCTGCGCGTTGAGGTAGCCGAGGCGCTGGCCCGGGTCGGTGAGGTAGCCGAGCTCGTCCATCAGGCGCTCGGCGTACAGCGCCCAGCCCTCCAGGTTGGCGCTGACCCCGCCGAGGCTCACCTGGTAGGTGGAGAGCCGGTCGGCGACGTAGTTCCACTGCGCGAGCTGCAGGTGGTGGCCCGGGACGCCCTCGTGGTACCAGATCGACACCAGGTCCCAGAGCGGGAAGCGCTCCCGGCCGAGCAGCGGCAGCCAGGTCCGCCCGGGCCGGACGAAGTCCAGCGACGGCGGGGTGTAGTACGGCGCGGCGGCGCTGCCGGCCGGGGCGATCTTCGACTCGACCCGGGTGACCGGCTCGGCCAGGTCGAAGTGGGTGCCCTGGAGGTCCCGGATCGCCTGGTCCATCAGGCTCTGCAGGTGCTCCCGGATGCCCTCGGCGCCCTCGACGGCCGGGCCGTCGGTGCCCAGCCAGGTCATCGCCGCCATCGGGTCGGCGCCCGGGAGGACCTTCTCGGCCTCGACGCGCATCTGCGCCAGCAGGTCGTGGAACTCGGTCCAGGCCCAGGCGTACGCCTCGTCCAGGTCGAGGTCGGCGCCGGCCCAGTAGCGGACCCACCGGCGGTAGCGCTCGCGGCCCACCGCGTCCGGGGTGCCGGCCGCGGCCGGGCCGTAGACGTCGCGCAGCCAGTCGCGCAGCGCGGCCAGGCCCTCGGTGGCGGCGACCGCGTGCTCGGACAGCCCGGCGCGCAGACCCTCCGGCGCGTCCTGGACGAACTGGCCGAACCAGCCCCCGGCGACTTCCCCGTCCAGCCACTCGCCGATCTGCCCGACCACCGTCTCCACCTGGCGCGGACCGGCGAGCAGGCCTCGCTCGACGCCCTCGGCCAGGGTCTGCCGGTACTGCTCCAGCGCGACCGGGACCTTCGCCAGCCGGCGGCCGACCACCTGCCACTCGGCCTCGGTGCCGGTGGCCATCAGGGTGAAGGACTCCCGCAGTTCGTGCACCGGGGAGGCCAGGTTGCGCACCGCGCGGAAGTTCTCGCCCGCCTCGTGGACCGCGAGTTCGGCGGTCAGCCGCTCGCGCAGCAGCCGGGCGCAGCGGCGCTCGGCCTCGTCCCCGGCGGCACCGGCCCGCTCGGCGTCGCCGAGCTGCGCCAGGGTGCGGCGGGCGAGGTCGGCGATCGCCTCGCGGCCGGCCGGGGAGAGGTCGGGCAGTCGGTCGTCCTCGGGGTTGAGGCCGAGGTAGACCGCGGTCAGCGGATCGAGTTCGGCCAGGGCACGGACGTACCCGTCCGCGATGCGGCGCGGGGTGGTGCCGTCGGCGGTGATCAGTTCTTCAACCATCCGGACATCATTTCGTGGCGCGGCCCGTTTGCAACCCCTTTGCCACCGGCTTCCATCGGCCCGGATGCGAGGACGACCCGCGGAAATCCGTTCGGCGGGACAGGATCCGATCGGTCCGACGCCCATTACGCTGACCGCCATGGAAGCCCGCCCCACCTCGGCATCCGACCAGGTGCCCGCCCCGGCCGTACCCCCGACGCGCCCCCGACGCACCGGCTACCGGCGACTGCCGGTCCAACAGCGGCGCGAGCAGTTGATCTCGGTCGCCCTGGAGCTGTTCGCCTCCCGACCACCCGAGGAGGTGAGCCTGGACGACGTCGCCGAGGCCGCCGAGGCCTCCCGCCCGCTGGTCTACCGCTACTTCGCGGGCGGCAAGCAGCAGTTGTACGAGGCCGCGCTGCGCACCGCGGCCGACGAGCTGACCAGCCGCTTCGTCGTCCCGCTGACCGGCACGCCGTCCGAGCAGCTGGCGGCCGTGCTGGACGGCTACTTCGCCTTCGTCGCCGAGCACGACGCCGGCTACTCGGCGCTGCTGCGCGGCGGTTCGGTGGTGGAGACGGCCCGCACCTCGGCGATCGTGGACGACGTCCGGCGGGCCGCGCTGCGGCGCACGCTGCGCCACCTCGGCGTGCGGGAGGCCGGACCGCGGCTGACGCTGCTGGTGCGCTCGTGGATCGCGGTGGTCGAGGGCGCGTCGCTGACCTGGCTGGACGAGGGGCGCACGCTGCCGGTGGCGGAGCTGCGCGACTGGCTGGTGGACCAGTTCACCGCGATGGCGGCGGCGACCGCGCTGCACGACCCGCAGACGGCGGAGGTGCTGGCGGGGCTGCTCGCGCTGGAGGGCCCGCAGGCGCCGCGGGCCGCGCGGCTGCGGGAGGTCCTGGACGACCGGCGCTGACGCTCCCGACCCCCGTGCCCGGGGTCGGGGCCGTCCGGCGCGACCGGGCCCGGCCGTCCTCGGCAGGGACCGGGCGGCCGCCCGCGTCAGGCCTTGCCCAGCACCTGACGCTGGCGGCCGAGGCCGTCGATCTCGATCTCGACGACGTCGCCCGGGGCGAGGAACGGCGTGCCCGGGCGGCCCAGGGTGACCCCGGCCGGAGTGCCGGTGATGACGACGTCCCCGGGCTCCAGCACCATGAACCGGCTCGCGTAGCGGACCAGTTCGAGCACCGGGAAGATCATCTCGGCAGTGCTGCCGGACTGCCGCTGCTCGCCGTTGACCCAGAGCCGCAGCGCCAGGCCCTGCGGGTCCGCCACCTCGTCGGCGGTGACCAGCCAGGGCCCGAGCGGGGTGAAGGTCTCCGCCGACTTGCCCTTGTCCCACTGGCCGCCGCGCTCGAACTGGAACGCCCGCTCGGTGACGTCGTTGGCGATCGTGTAGCCGGCGATCACCTCGGCGGCCTCGGCGTGCGAGTCCAGGTAGCGGGCGGTACGGCCGATCACCACGGCCAGCTCGGCCTCGTAGTCGGTCTTCTCGCCGCCGCGCGGCACCAGCACCTCGTCGTACGGGCCGACCACCGTGGAGCTCGGCTTGAGGAAGATCACCGGCTCGTCCGGGATCGCGGCCCCGGCCTCGGCCGCGTGGTCGCGGTAGTTGAGCCCGATCCCGACGACCTTGCCCGGGCGGGCCACCGGCGCGCCCACGCGCTGCCCGGCCAGGTCCACCACCGGCAGGACGCCGGCGGCCACGTCCCGGGCCAGCGCGGCCGGGTCCAGCCCGGCCAGGAAGGCCCCGTCGAGGTCGCGGGCCCGCCCGGAGAGGTCGTACGCGGTGCTGTCCTCACCCAGGACGACCGGGCGCTCGGCGCCCGGGGGTCCGACGCGCAGGAGCTTCATCGATCCGTCACCAGCCTTTCGTCGCAGCTCACGGGGCGGTTCGGACACCGCACCCGAGTCCGGCAACGAGGTATACCAACGCGCCGGGGCGGCGGACCAGACCGTCCCGATGGGCGAAATCCTCCCGGTTCCGGTCGCGGCCCGGGGCCCGGATCGGGTGGCCGCACGGTTGACATCGGGGCCCGGGTCGGCAGCGCCCTTGCCTTCGCCTTCGCCACCACCTCCGCCACAGCCGCCACCGCCTCCGTCACCGCCCGACCGGGCCGGGGGCGCCTCAGCCGGCCTGGGCGCCGCCGAGCAGCTCCCCCAGGCTCAGCGCGCGCGGCCGGCCCGGGCCGAGCCGGGCGACCTCCCGCTGCCAGTGCGCGAGGTCCCGCCGGGCGTCGGCCCAGGCCTCCGGGGCGGCGCCCGGCGCCCGGGTCAGCTCGGTCAGCAGGGCGACCGCCGCCCCCGGGCTGCCGTCCCGGGCGAGCCAGAGGGCCAGGTCGTGGCAGGTGCGCAGGGTGCGCGGATCGCTCGGGCCGCAGATCCGGGCGAAGTCGGGGACGAGCGCGGTGAGGATCTCCACCGCCTCGGCCGGCTCGCCCGCCGTGCCGTACTGCCAGGCACGGTCGGCCCGCTTGCGCAGCTGGTCCGGGCTGGGGTCGCCCGGGCCCAGCATCCCGGGGCGGACGGCGCGCAGCCGCTCCAGGACCTCGGCGGCGCTGGACGGCCGGTCCGCGGGCCGCTTGGCGAGCAGCTCGGCGACCAGGTCGGCCAGCGCCGGGTCCTTGCTGCGCACCCGCGGCGGGACCTCCTCCAGGTGCTTGTACATGTACTCGGTGGGCTGCGCGGCACGGAAGGGCCGCTCGCCGGTGCAGACCTGGTACAGCATGACGCCGAGCGCGTAGAGGTCGGCCCGGCCGTCCACCGGGCCGCCGGACCAGCACTCGGGCGCGAGGTACGGGACGGTGCCGATCACGTTGCCGGTGGAGGTGAGCCGGACGGTCTGGGTGACCAGCCGGGCGATGCCGAAGTCCAGGACCTTGGCCCGCTCCCCGTCCCGCACGATCATCACGTTCTCGGGCTTGATGTCCCGGTGCACGACGTCCGAGCGGTGCGAGGCGTCCAGCGCCTTGCAGACGTGCCGCATCCAGCGCAGCGCCTTCGCGTGGTCCGGCAGGCCGTCCTTGAGCACGTCGGACAGCGCCTCGCCGAGGACCAGCTCCATCACCAGGTAGGGGATGCGCCCGGAGCCGGCCGCCGTCCACCCGTAGTCGTACACGGTGACGATGTGCGGGTTGTTGAGGCCGCCGGCCGTCCTGGCCTCGCTGACGAACCGGCTGACCGCCTCCTGGTCGGTGGCGTGTTCGGCAAGCAGCACCTTGACCGCGACCTGCCGGTCGATGGTCGTGTCGGTCGCGCGCCAGACCACGCCGAAGCCGCCCCGGCCCAGCCGCTCCTCCAGCCGGAAGCGACCGCCGAGCACCTCGTCCTTCTCCATGCCCTCCCCCAACTCGACCGCGCCCGCCCGGGGTTCACGTCGGAGGGTCACCATAGCGGCGGGCGGGGACGAACGGGTGAACGGCCGGCTGCTCGACCCGGCCCTGGGCGGCACCCCGCACACCGGCCTGCGCTCGGCCGCCGCCTTCGCCCGCCCGCGCACCGACGCCCCGGGGTTCCGGCAGAACGACGCGGCCGCCCGGGCGCTGCTGCGGGCGCCGGCCGCGCTCCCGGCCGCGGCACCGGCGGCCTGAGCACGCGGCCTGAGCACGGTGCCTGAGCACGGTGCCTACGGCCCGAAGATCTCCTCCACCAGGTCCTCGTCCGAGACGTGGTCCGGGGCCTGGAACACCACGTCCGCGACGCCCTTCAGGCCGATCCCGCGGTCCAGCGCGGCCATGCAGGCCCGGGCCTCCTCGTCGGTGGCGAAGTCCCAGACCCGGAGCCGGCGCACCAGCACCAGCGCCTCCATCGGGCTCATCCTCGGTGCCCGGCGCCGGTGCGGGCCGCCCGCGCCGCGGCGGCCCGACTGGGCGAGCCGCTGCTGGTAGCCGGCCAGGTCCTGCCAGGCCTGGACGGTGCTCGGGTGGTGCTCGCCCAGCACCCGGGCGAGGTCCGGCAGCAGGCCGTGCAGTTCGAGCACGGCGCCCTGCAGGTCGTCCCGGTTGGCCCGGTGCACCGCGAGGTCGTGCCGGGCCTTCAGGACGCGGGTGTCCTGCGGGCCCCAGACGGCGTGCAGGTCGGGCAGCAGCTCGCACAGCAGCCGGATCGCGGTGACCGCCGCGCCGCTCTCGCCGACGCACCAGACGAGGTGGTAGCGGGCGCCGAGGGTGTCCGGGTCGTGCGGGCCGAGCGCCGAGCGCATGTCGTCGACGACGCTCGTCAGCAGTCGGATCGCGCCGTCCAGGTCCCCGGTGCGGCTGAGGTACCAGGTGAAGTCCCGCCAGGTGCCGAGGGTGTCGCGGTCGCTCGCGCCGAGCGCGGCCACGCATTCCTGGGCGACCGCCTGCAGCTGGATCGCCGACTCCCCGGCCGTCGCCGCCCGGTACGCGGCGGACCGCCGCTCGCGCAGCGCGGCCCGTACGGCGTCCGGCGGCGACGCGGCGAGCACCGGCGGCGTGGTCAGCGGCGACAGCACCGACGGGGGCGTGCCCGGCACGGCGGGCGGCGCGGCCGGCGGGGCCACGGGGGCCACCGGGGGCGCGGCCGGCGGCGCGACCGGGGGCACAGCGGGCGGGGGCACGACGACCGGGGGCGCCGCAGGCGGGGGCACCGCAGGCGGCGCGGGAGGCGCGGGAGGCGCGGGAGGCACCACCGGTCCGACCGGCGCCACCGCGTCGACCGGCGCGACGGCCTCGGCCGGGGCCCGGTCCACCACCGTCGGCACCGCCGCCACCGACCCGGCCCCGGCGACCGGCGCCGCGGCCAGCTCGGCCAACCGCCGCTCGACCGTCCGGGCGTCGGCCGGACGGTCCGCCGGGTCCTTCGCCAGCAGCTCCGCGACCAGCCCGGCCACCTGCGGCGGCAGCCCGAACTGCGCCGGATCCAGCGCCGGGGGCGCCTCGTTGAGGTGCTGGTACATCAGCACCGGCGTCGAGTCCCCGCCGAACGGCCTTGCCCCGGTGAAGAGTTCGACCAGCACGCAGCCGAGCGCGTACAGGTCGGCCCGGCCGTCCACCCGGCCGCCGGTCCACCGCTCGGGCGCCATGTACGCCGGGCTGCCGACGATCGTCCCGGTGGTGGTCAGCCCGCCCGCGCCGGTGTCCAGCTGGGCGATGCCGAAGTCCAGCACCTTCAGGTGCCCGGCATCGGTGATCATCACGTTGTCCGGCTTGATGTCCCGGTGCACCATGCCCGCGTCGTGCGCCGCCGCCAGCGCGCCGCTGATCTGCCGCCCCCAGCGCAGGCCGAGCGCGGGCTCGGGCAGCCCCTCGCGCAGCACCTCGGTCAGGGTGCGGCCGGTGAGCAGCTCCATCACCAGGAAGGTGACCTCCCGGTCACCGACCTCGCACTGGCCGAGGTCGTGGACGGTGACGATGTGCGGGTGCGACAGGTTGCCGGCCGCGCAGGCCTCCCGCACGAACCGCAGCGCCGCCTTCGCCTGGTCGCCACCGTGGTGCCCGATGACCTTGACCGCCACCGGCCGCCGCATCCGGGCGTCCTGGGCCCGCCACACCACTCCGAAACCGCCCTGGCCGAGCTTCTCCACCAGCTCGTACCGGCCGTCCAGGACGTCACCGACTCGCACGCGCCCCTCCCCCATCCGCCATGACGCACAGGACTCTACCGACGCCGTCCACCGCCCCGTCCCGTGGCCTCCCGCCGCTCCCCGTCGCCGTCCGCCCGACCACCGCACCGGTGCCCCGGCCCGCACCGGAACCCGCCCCTCCGAGGCCCCTCCCCCCGCCCCCGGCCAGGTGCGAGGATGGGCACCGGGCCCCGCGACGGCGCGGACGGCCCGCACCGGCAGAACCCGAGGAGCCCAGTCATGGCCAAGCAGGCCCCGCAGAGCGACCCGGCGCAGGACGCACCCGAGGTGTCCGCGCCCCAGCACGCGGCCGCCGGGCTGCCCGCCGTCGGCCACAGCCTGCGGATGGCCGCCGAGCAGATGGGCCCCCTGCGCACCCTCGCCACCCTGCGCAAGGTCAACCAGCCGGACGGCTTCGACTGCCCGGGCTGCGCCTGGCCCGAGCCGGACAAGACGCACACCGCCGAGTTCTGCGAGAACGGCGCCAAGGCCGTCGCCGAGGAGGCCACCGAGCGCCGGATCCGGGCCGAGTTCTTCGCCGCCCACCCGGTCGCCGACCTCGCCGAGCGCTCCGGCTACTGGCTCGGCCAGCAGGGCCGGCTCACCCAGCCGATGCTGCTCGACGAGGGCGCCACCCACTACACCCCGGTCTCCTGGGACGACGCCTTCGCGCTGATCGCCGAGGAGCTGCGCGCCCTGGACACCCCGGACGGCGCCGCCTTCTACACCTCCGGCCGCACCAGCAACGAGGCCGCCTTCGCCTACCAGCTGTTCGCCCGCCGGCTCGGCACCAACAACCTGCCGGACTGCTCCAACATGTGTCACGAGTCCTCCGGCTCGGCCCTCACCGAGACGCTCGGCGTCGGCAAGGGCAGCGTCAGCCTCAAGGACCTCTACCAGGCCGATCTGATCATCGTGGCGGGCCAGAACCCGGGCACCAACCACCCCCGGATGCTCTCCGCCCTGGAGCGCGCCAAGCGGGCCGGCGCCACCATCGTCAGCGTCAACCCGCTGCCCGAGGCCGGCCTGGAGCGGTTCAAGAACCCGCAGCACGCCCGCGGGCTGGTCGGCCACGGCACCAAGCTGACCGACCTCTTCCTGCAGATCCGCCTCGGCGGCGACCTCGCGCTGTTCCGCGCGCTCAACCGGATCGTGCTGGAGGCGGACGGCGTCGACGGCGCCTTCGTCGCCGAACACTGTCACGGCTTCGAGGAGTTCGAAGCCCAGGCCCGGAAGACCGACCGGGACGAGGTGCTCGCCGCCACCGGCCTGCCCTGGGAGCAGATCGAGGAGCTCGGCCGCCTGGTGCTGGGCTCGAAGAAGATCATCGTCTGCTGGGCGATGGGCCTCACCCAGCACAAGCACGCCGTCCCCACCATCCGCGAGGTGGTCAACTTCCTGCTGCTGCGCGGCAACGTCGGCCGCCCCGGCGCCGGGGTCTGCCCGGTGCGCGGGCACAGCAACGTCCAGGGCGACCGGACGATGGGCATCTTCGAGCGCCCGAGCAAGGCCTTCCTCGACGCGCTGGAGAACGAGTTCGGCTTCGAGCCGCCGCGCGAGCACGGCCTCGACTCGGTGGACACCATCCGCGCGATGCGCGACGGCAAGGTCAAGGTCTTCTTCGCGATGGGCGGCAACTTCGTCGCGGCCACCCCGGACACCGAGGTCACCGAGGCCGCGATGCGCCGCTGCCGGCTGACCGTCCACGTCTCCACCAAGCTCAACCGCTCGCACGTGGTCACCGGCGCCCGCGCCCTGATCCTGCCCACCCTCGGCCGTACCGACCGGGACGTCACCGGCTCCGGCGCCCAGTTCGTCAGCGTCGAGGACTCGATGGGCCAGGTCCACGCCTCGCGCGGCGGCCTGCGCCCGCCGGCGCCCGGCCTGCTCTCCGAGACCGCGATCGTCTGCCGCCTCGCGCGCACCGTCCTCGGCCCGCGGGACACCGTGCCGTGGGAGGACTTCGCCACCGACTACGACACCCTGCGCGACCGGATCGCCCGCGTCGTCCCGGGCTTCGCGGACTACAACGAGAAGGTCCGTCGCCCCGGCGGCTTCACCCTCCCGCACGGCCCCCGCGACTCCCGCACCTTCCCCACCGCGACCGGCCGGGCCAACTTCACCGTCAACCCGATGACCGCCCCCGAGGTGCCGCCGGGCCGGCTGCTCCTGCAGACGCTGCGCTCCCACGACCAGTACAACACCACGATCTACGGCCTCGACGACCGCTACCGCGGCATCAAGGGCGGCCGCCGCGTGGTGCTGGTCAACCCCGCCGACGCCGCCGACCTGGGCCTCACCGACGGCGGGTACGTCGACCTGGTCAGCGAGTGGAAGGACGGCGTCGAGCGCCGCGCCCCGCACTTCCGCGTCGTCCACTACCCCGTCGCCCGTGGCGGAGCGGCGGCCTACTACCCCGAGACCAACGTCCTGGTCCCGCTGGACTCCACCGCCGACATCAGCAACACCCCGACCTCCAAGGCCGTGGTGATCCGCTTCGCCGCCGACACCGGCGAGTGACCCCGGGGGCCGCGCGCTCCCGCCCGGCCCCGCTCCGCGAACGCGAAGGCCGCCCGACGTCCGAGGACGTGGGGCGGCCTTTCGCGTCGGGCCCGAGGGTCAGTGGGTCGGCGTGCCCAGCGGCAGCGTCGCCGTGGCCGAGCCCGTCCGGCTCGGGGTGCCGGCCGGGGTCCCCGTCGGGGTGCCCGTGCCGGTGGGGGCGGGCGTGGTCGGGGTGCCGGTCGGCGTACCGGGACCGGTCGGGGTGCCGGTCGGGGTCTGGGTCGGTGCCGGCGTGCCGGTGCCCGACGGCGTCCCCGGGTCGGTCGGGGTGCCGGTGCCGCCCGGCGTGGTCGGCGGCTCGGTCGGGGTGGTCGGCGCGGTCGGCGTGGTCGGCGTGCCGGTGGGCTGGCCCGGGGTGACCGGCGGAGTCGTCGGGCCGCCGGTGGCCGGCGGCGTCGGCTTGGTCGGGCTCGGCGCGATCGGCGTCACGGAGTCCCAGCCGGCCGGCAGGTCGGGCACCTTCCAGGCACCGCCCGCGTCGTCGGCCCCGGCGGACGGGTCCGGCCGGACGGCCCCGAGGATCGGCATCGATCCGATCGGCGACACCTTGATGAACGCCCCCGGTCGCGGGGCCTGCACGATCAGCCCGCCGCCGATGTACATCCCGACGTGCGAGGCGTCCTGGAAGTAGATGACCAGGTCACCGGGCCGCAGCTGGTTCAGCGCCACGTGCGGCAGCTGCGCCCACTGCTCCTGGCTGGTACGCGGGATCGCCTTGCCGGCGTGCAGCCAGGCCTGCGAGGTGAGCCCGGAGCAGTCGTAGGAGTCCGGTCCGATGCCGCCCCACAGGTACGGCTTGCCGACCTGCGCCAGCGCGAAGGCCACGGCCCCGCGCCCCTGCTGCGAGGGCGTGCGCTCGCCCTTGCCGAGCGCTCCGGAGGCGAGGAACGCGAGCTGCGCCTCGTCCGCCTTCGCCTTCTCCAGCTGCTCCAGCTCGGCCCGCTGCGCGCCCGTCAGCGAGGAGACCACCTGCTCGACCGAGGTGAGGTCGGCGGCCACCTTGGCCTTGGCGGCCTCCTGCTGGGCGACCAGCCCCTGGGAGGTCTTCAGGGCCTCCTCGTTCTGCTTCTTCAGCCCGTCGAGCGCGTCCCGGTCGCTCTTCAGCCGGTCCAGGAACTCCGACTGCGAGCGGCTGGCCGAAGCGAGCAGCTCGGCGATGACGACCGCCTCGTACGGGTCCTTGGAGAGCAGCAGTTCGGCGTACGCGGAGGCGGCGCCGTTGCGGTACTGCGCGGCGGCGAGCTGCGCGGCTATGTCGGTGCCGGTGTCGACCTGCTTCTGCTGGCGCTCCAGCCTGCCCTGCAGGTCGGTGAGGGAGGCCTGCTGCTCGGCGATCTTGGCCACCGTGCCGTTGTACTGCTCGGTGGCGGCCTCGGCGCTCTGGTAGAGCGTGTGCAGCTGGTCGAGCAGCGGCCCGAGGGTGGCCTTGGCGGCGGCGAGCGGGTCGGAGCCGGTGACGGCCGTGCCGGCTCCCGGGTCGGGCGCCGCCCAGGCGGCGCCGGCGGCGACCGGCAGGGCGAGTGCGGCGGCCGCGAGGACGGCTCCGCAGCGCAGGGCCGCCCGTACCCAGGGACGCACTCCTGACGTCTCCGCTCGCTGTGCAGCCCCGCCCATGGGTTGGTCCTCCCCGCCCGTGCCCTGTCCCGGTCTCCCGGATCCCGCAGATCCTCCCACGGGTTACTCGCCGGAAACAGGGCGCACGCGGACTGGGAGGTTAATTCTCGATTGATCTGTGAGACAGCTCTCACCAAACCGGAATGAACCGGGGCGATCTTCGCTAATGTCCAGTTCAGCACGCCCTAGGTCACCCTGATGAAAGCTCAAAGTCACCCCGAGGCAACCATCGGAACCACGATTCGGGGCCCAGTTCACCTTCCGTTTACCCAGCCGACCTACGGTCGCGACGTCATCAACGTCCGTGCGACAACTACGACGATTGTTTGGGTATGGAACACATCTCGTTCCTGGTGGCCGTTGTGATCATCACGGCGCTCGCCTTCGACTTCACCAACGGGTTCCACGACACCGCCAACGCGGCCGCCACCGCGATCGCGACCGGAGCCCTCCGCCCGAAGGTCGCGGTCACCATCGCGGCCGTCCTCAACTTCGCGGGCGCGTTCCTGTCCGTGAAGGTCGCCACCACCATCTCCGGCGGCATCGTCAACGAGAAGGCCGGGATCCACCCCGAGATCATCTTCGCCGCACTGGCCGGAGCGATCCTCTGGAACCTGCTGACCTGGCTGCGCGGCCTGCCGTCCAGCTCCTCGCACGCACTGTACGGCGGCCTGATCGGCGCCACGATCGTCGGCGTCGGCATGAACGGCGTCAACTTCGACACCGTCGTCACCAAGATCATCATCCCGGCGGTGGCCTCCCCGCTCGTCGCCGGCCTGGCCTCCTGGGGCGCCACGAAGCTGGCCTACGCGATCACCCGCAAGGGCGACCACGCGGCCACCGAGAAGGGCTTCAAGACCGGCCAGATCTTCTCGTCCTCGCTGATCTCGCTCGCGCACGGCACCAACGACGCCCAGAAGACGATGGGCATCATCACCCTGACCCTGGTCTCGGTCGGCGCCCTGCCGCACGGCGCGCTGCCCCCCACCTGGGTGATCGTCTCCGCGGGTGCCGCGATCGCGCTCGGCACCTACATGGGCGGCTGGCGGATCATCCGCTCGATGGGCAAGGGCCTGGCCGACATCCGGCCGCCGCAGGGCTTCGCCTCCGAGTCGGCCGCCGCGACCGTCATCCTGACCTCCTCGCACATGGGCTTCGGCCTCTCCACCACCCAGGTCTGCTCCGGCGGCATCATGGGTGCCGGCCTCGGCGGCCCGAAGGGCGAGCTGCGCTGGAGCCTGGTCCGCCGCATGGTCTACACCTGGGGCCTGACCCTCCCGGCCGCCGCCGTGGTCTCCGGCGGCGCGGCCCTGCTGGCCGAGCAGGGCACCTGGGGCATCGTCCTGGTCGGCGCCGCGCTGGTGGCCGGTTCGGGCGCGATGTGGCTGATCTCCCGCCGCCAGCCGGTCGGCGCGGACAACGTCAACGACGTCACCCCGGTCGAGGTCGCACCGACCGCGGCCACCTCGAACGTCCCCACCCCCGCCTCGACCACGGTCGCGGCCTGAGCGCCGCCGGCTGAGGAGCACTCACCATGCACATCAAGTGGAACGCCCTGGCCCAGACCGCCGGCTTCAGCTTCGGCATCACCGTCGCCGTCGTCGCCGTCTTCGCGCTCGGCATCCTGGCGCTGTCCCGCCGCGAGGCCGCGCTGAGCGCCGCCCGCGAGGGCGGCAGCGCCCCGGCTTCCGGCGGCGGCAAGCTGGCCCTGGCCGGCGCGTACGCCTGCTTCGCGGTCTGCGCCGCGGCCGTCGGCTACGGCCTGTCGCTGATCGCCGGTCACTAGCGACCGGCGGGGCCGACGCGAAGGGGCCGGGGAGTGCGCACTGCACTCCCCGGCCCCTTCGCGTATCCCGACGTCCGGCCGGTCCTCCCGGCCGATCGGCTCTCCCGGCCGATCAGCCCTCCTGGGCGGTCAGTTCTCCTGGGTGGTCAGTTCTCCTGGGTGGTCTTCAGCGCCGTCTCCCGGATGAACAGCACGGTGACGAAGGCCAGCGCCGCGGAGGGCGCGGCCCACAGGAAGACGGTGCCGACGCCGTGGCCGAAGGCGTCCGTCACCAGCGGGACGATCGGGGCGGGCAGCCTGTGCAGGTCCGGGATGCCGCCGCCGGCCGCCGCGTGCCCGGCCGGGACGTGCGCGGCGGCCAGGTTCTCCGCCAGGTAGTGGCCGACCTTGTTCGTCATCAGCGCGCCGAGCGCGGAGACGCCCATCGCGCCGCCCATGGTGCGGAAGAAGGTGACCACCGAGCTGGCCGCGCCGAGCTCGTGCCGGGGCACCGTGTTCTGCACCGCGAGCACCAGGTTCTGGCTGGTCAGGCCGAGGCCGATACCGGTGATCGCCATGTAGAGGGAGAGCAGCCGGTAGTCCGTGTCGGCCCGGGCGGTGCCGAGCAGGGCGAAGCCGACCGCGAGCAGCGCGGTGCCGGCGACGAGGTAGGCCTTCCACTTGCCGTACTTGGTGATCAGCCGGCCGGCGACGGCCGAGGAGACGGCCAGGCCGAGGATCATCGGCAGGGTCATCAGGCCGGCCGTGGTCGGGGACTTGGCGCGGGCCAGCTGGAAGTACTGGCTGAGGAAGGTGGTCGCGCCGTACATCCCGACGCCGACCAGCACGCTGGCGAGGGCGGCCAGGGTGACGGTGCGGTACTTGAAGAGGTCCGGCGGGATGATCGGCTCGGCGGCGCGGCGCTCGACCACGACGGCCAGCGCGCCCAGCACCAGGCCGCCGCCGACCATGGCCGCGGTCTGCCAGGACAGCCACGCGTAGTTCTTGCCGGCCAGCGTGATCCAGATCATCAGCAGGCTGACCGCGGCGGTGATGACCAGCGCGCCCAGGTAGTCGATCTTCGCCTTGCGCTTGACCACCGGCAGCTTGAGGGTCCGCTGGACGACCACGATCGCGGCCAGCGCGAACGGGATGCCGACGTAGAAGCACCAGCGCCAGCCCAGCCAGGAGGTGTCCACGATGACGCCGCCGATCAGCGGGCCGCCGATGGTGGCCAGCGCGAAGACCGCGCCGAAGTAGCCGCTGTACCGGCCGCGCTCGCGCGGCGGGACCATCGCGGCCAGGCAGATCTGGCCCAGTGCGACGACACCGCCGGCGCCGATGCCCTGCAGCGCGCGGCAGGCGATCAGCTCACCGGTGTTCTGCGAGAGACCGGCCAGGGCGGAGGTCGCGATGTAGATCAGCAGGGCGATCTGCAGCAGCAGCTTCTTGCTGGCGAGGTCGGAGAGCTTGCCCCAGATCGGGGTGGAGGCGGTGAGGGTGAGCAGGGCCGCGGTGATCACCCAGGTGTAGGCGGACTGGCCGCCGTGCAGGTCGGCCAGGATGTGCGGCAGGGCGTTGGAGACGACGGTCGAGGAGAGCACGGCCACGAAGAGGCCGAGCAGCAGGCCGGAGAGCGCCTCCATCACCTGCCGGTGGGTCATCTGTCGGTCGTCGACGGCGGCGGCACTGCCGCTCACCGCCTCGGTGGTCACGGTCATCTGGGTCCTTCGGCGCAGGCGTGCGGGATACGCGCATCATGAAAGTTCGTTGCCTTAAGCAACCATAAGAGGAGATGGTTGAATTAGGCAACTTTCTTCAAGGGCGAGTAAAGGCCCGCACCACGGGCCCCGGCCCCACCTGCCCGCGGGCCCCGGTCACACCCGTGCGCGGGCCCCCCGTCACACCTGCCCGCGGGCCCCGGTCACTCGGCCGACGGCTCCCCCAGGACGTCGTTGAAGCGGCGCAGCAGATCCGCGAAGCGGACCACGTCGTCCGGCGACCAGCCGCCCATCACCTCGCGCACCCGTCGCATCCGGACGTCCCGGGCGGCCAGGTAGCGCCGCCGCCCGTCCTCGGTCAGCGACACCAGCGCGGCCCGGCGGTCCAGCGGGTCGGCCTCCCGGGCCACCAGCCCGAGCTCCTCCAGGGCCCGGATCTGCCGGCTCACCGTCGCCTTGCCCACTGCGAAGTGCACGCCGACGTCGGTCACCCGGACCCGCCCGGCCTGCTCGATGTAGCCGAGCATGCTGTACGCCATGCCCTCCAGTCCGGGGTGCACCCGGCGTGAGAGTTCCGCCACTCTGGCCCGGCCCCGCCGGAACATCAGCGCGACCTCTCGCTCCACCGCCACCAGGGCTTCCTCGTCGCTCACCGCGTCAGTATCGCCCAGTGGCACCGGCCCGCCCCGCGCGCGGGAGGTGCCACGAGCCAACTACTTCATGGTATGAAGTATCGGCTCTGAAGATCCGTTTTCCTCCGTTACGCAAGGAGATGTCGATGGCAGCCCCTGGGCAGGGTTTCGTCGCCGAACTGAAGAGCGCGGTCACACCGCGCGCGGCACTGCTCGTGATCGGAGTGCTGCTCCTCCAGCTCGGCTTCATCACCTCCTACATCGGGGCGCTGCACAAGCCCGCCCCGCACAACCTCTCCATCGCGGTGGTCGCCCCGCCGCAGGTCACGCCCAAGCTGGTCGGCGCACTGGAGGCGGTCCCGAACGACGCCGTCAAGGCCGTCACCGCGCCGGACGCCGAGACCGCGACCGCGCAGATCAAGGACCAGAAGATCTACGCCGCGTGGGTCGTGAACCCGACCGGCACCGAGGACACCCTGCTGGTCGGCGGCGCCCGCGGCCCGTCCGCCGCCAAGGCCGCCGAGAGCATCACCACCGCGATCGACCAGACCCAGGGCCGTACGGTCAAGGTCCAGGACGTCGTGCCGCTCGCCAAGGGCGACACCAACGGCCTGTCCTCCTTCTACCTGGTGATCGGCTGGTGCGTCGGCGGCTACCTGGTCGCCTCGATCCTCGGCATCAGCGCGGGCTCCAAGCCGGCCAACGCCCACCGCCTGCTGATCCGCCTGGGCGTCCTGGCGCTCTACTCGGTCGCGGCCGGCATCGGCGGCACGATCATCGCCGGGCCGGTGCTGGACGCCCTGCCCGGCTCGATCCTCGCCCTGTCCGCCGTCGGCGCCCTGGTGGTCTTCTCGGTCGGCGCGTTCACCATGGCGCTGCAGTGCCTGTTCGGGATCATCGGCATCGGCATCGCGGTGCTGGTCTTCGTCGTCCTGGGCAACCCGAGCGCGGGCGGGGTCTACCCGGCGCCGATGATGCCGCCGTTCTGGCGGGCCATCGGTTCGGTGATCCCGAACGGCGCCGGCACCAGCGTCACCAAGTCGATCGCCTACTTCGACTCGACCAACCTGGGGATGCCGATCCTGGTCCTGGTGATCTGGGCCCTGGTCGGCATCGGCATCGCCTTCCTGGCCGTCCTGCGCGGCCCCCGTGCCGAGCAGCCCGAGCGCGAGCCCGTCAGCGTCGAGGCCTGATCCTCCCCGCTCCCCGGCAGCACCGAGCCCCCGGCCCCACCGGCCGGGGGCTCGGCCCGTTCCGGCGCCGGCTCGGTCCGTTCCGGCGCGTTCCGGGCGGGGCAGCCCGTTCCGGGCGGGCGGGCCGTACGGAGGGTCAGCCGACCGAGAGCATCCCCGGGTCGGCGACGATGGCGCGCACGACGCTCACCGCCGCACCCGACAGCGGGCCGCGGCGGCCCAGCCGGGAGACGGTCAGCCGGTCCTCGGCCCACGGCCGGACGGTGACCCGGGCGGCCAGCTCGGTGCGCATGGCGGGGAGCAGCCAGGGCGCCAGCCGGGCGTAGCCGCCGCCCAGGACGACCTCGGCCGGGTCCAGCAGGTTCACCGCGCCGGCGGCCGCGATGCCGAGCGCCGACCCGGCGCCGGCCAGGGCCGCCCGGGCCGCCCGCTCGTCGGCCGCGGCCCGCTCGGCGAGCAGCGTCACCCAGTCGCCCCGGGCGCCGGACAGGCCGGCCGCCGCCAGCACCGCCGCCTCGCCCGCGTACTGCTCCAGGCAGCCGTGCGCCCCGCAGGCGCAGCGGGGTCCGTCGGGGCGGACCGGTACGTGGCCGAACTCGCCCGCGTGGCCGCGCGCGCCGCGCAGCAGCCGCCCGCCGACCACGATCGCGGCGCCGACCCCGGCCTCGGCGGAGACGTAGAGGAAGTCCTCCGGGCCGTCGCCCAGCCAGCGCTCGGCCAGCCCGCCGAGGTTGGCCTCGTTGTCGGCCTCGACCGGCAGCTCGGCCAGGCCGTCCGCGGCCGGTCGCAGGGCCGCGCGCAGTTCGGCGGCCACCGGGACGTCCTGCCAGCCCAGGTTGGCGGCGTGCTGCAGCACCGCGCCGGAGTCGCCGACCAGTCCGGGCACGGCCAGGGTGAGTCCGGCCGGGCGCAGGCCCGCCTCGGCGACGACCGCGCGCAGCAGCTGTGCGAGGTCGGCCATGACGGCGGCGGGCTCCCGGCCGCGGTTGGAGATCTCCCGGCGCCGCGAGGCGCGGACCTCGCCGCGCAGGTCGACCACGCAGGCGCCCAGGTGGCGGACGCCGATCTCGGCGCCGAGTCCGCCGGGGCCGAGCGGGTTGAGTCCGAGCGCGGTGCCGGGGCGGCCGACCTTGCCGCTGGGCGCGGCGGGGCCCGCCTCGACCACCAGGCCGGCGGCGATCAGCTGTTCGGCGAGCGAGGAGACCGCGGCCCTGGTCAGTCCAGTCTCGGCGGCCACCTCGGCGCGGGAGCGCGGGCCGCGCGCGATCACCCCGAGCACCAGCGCCAGGTTGGCCCGGCGCATGCCCTGCTGGCTGGCGGGCCCGGTCCGGACACCGTCCGGTTCGTGCATCAGGCTCACCTCGCCCCCTACGACACATCCCGTGGCATCTCGGGTGCAGCGTAACCGGGTTCCGGGGACACCGTCCCGACCAGGCCGGGTCCGGCCGCGGGACGGTCGGCGAGCCGGGTGAAGACCCACCGCTGCATCGCCCAGAAGCGGAACAGCATCGCGATGAAGGTGCCGACCACCATGCCGCTGAGGAAGTCCGCGACCTCCTGGGTGAAGGAGCTGACGAACGGCTCCCGCAGGTCCAGCACGTACCGCGAGATCGCCAGCGGCACGTCGTTGACGCCGATCGCCACCGCGCTGACCAGGAAGAACAGCAGGGCCTCGCGCTGGCGGCCGCCGGCCCGGAAGGCCCAGCGGCGGTTCAGCACGTACGAGACGACGGTGGCGATCACGGTCGCGACGGTCAGCGCGACCACCGGCTTGTGCTGCAGCACGGTGAACTTGAGCTCCAGGTTGATCACCATGGTGAGCACGAAGCAGGTGCCCCCGACCAGCAGGAACTTCACCAGCCGGCGGTGGCGCACCAGGAAGGGGCGCAGCCGGTCCGGCACCCGGGCCAGGGCGCGCTGCGTGGGGGACGGCATCTCCGCAGTCTCGCACGCGGAGATGCCGTCGGCCCCTGGAACCGGAAACCGCGGATCAGGCGGCCGCCACCAGTACCTCGGCCGGCTCCAGCGCCAGCTTCAGCACCTCGCGGACGTCCGACACCGGGTGGACGGTGAGCCGCTCCAGCACCTCGGCCGGGACGTCGTCCAGGTCGGCCTCGTTGCGCTTGGGGATGATCACCGTGGTGACCCCGGCCCGGTCGGCGGCGAGCAGCTTCTGCTTCACCCCGCCGATCGGCAGCACCCGCCCGGTCAGCGACACCTCGCCGGTCATCGCCACGTCGGTGCGCACCTTGCGGCCGGAGAGCAGCGAGGCGAGTGCCGTGGTCATGGTGATGCCGGCGCTCGGCCCGTCCTTGGGGACGGCCCCGGCCGGGACGTGCAGGTGCACGCCGCGGTCGCGCAGCGAGGTGACCGGCAGTTCCAGCTCGGCGCCGCGCGAGCGCAGGAAGGAGAGTGCGATGTGCGCGGACTCCTTCATCACGTCGCCCAGCTGCCCGGTGAGGGTCAGCCCGGTGCCGCCGGTCTCGGCGTCGGCCAGCGAGGCCTCGATGTAGAGGACGTCGCCGCCGGCACCGGTCACCGCGAGGCCGGTGGCCACGCCGGGGACGGCGGTGCGGCGTTCGGCCGGCTCCTGGGCGGACTCCGGCACGTGGTGCGGCCTGCCGATCAGGGCGCGCAGGTCCTCTGCGCCGACCGCGGCGGGCAGCTCGCGCTCGCCCAGCTCGGCCTGCGCGGCGATCTTGCGCAGCACCCGGGCGATCGAGCGCTCCAGGTTCCGGACGCCCGCCTCGCGGGTGTACTCCCCGGCGAGGCGGCGCAGCGCCGTCTCGTCGACGCTGACCTGCTCGCCGCCGAGGCCGGCCTTCTCCAGCTGGCGCGGGAGCAGGTGGTCGCGGGCGATGACGACCTTCTCGTCCTCGGTGTAGCCGTCCAGCCGGACCAGCTCCATCCGGTCGAGCAGCGCCTCGGGGATGGCCTCCAGCACGTTGGCGGTGGCGAGGAAGACGACGTCGGAGAGGTCGAGCTCGACCTCCAGGTAGTGGTCCCGGAAGGTGTGGTTCTGCGCCGGGTCCAGCACCTCCAGCAGGGCGGCGGCCGGGTCCCCCCGGTAGTCGGAGCCGACCTTGTCGATCTCGTCGAGCAGGACGACCGGGTTCATCGAGCCGGCCTCCTTGATCGCCCGCACCAGCCGGCCGGGCAGCGCGCCGACGTAGGTGCGCCGGTGGCCGCGGATCTCGGCCTCGTCCCGGACGCCGCCGAGCGCGACCCGGACGAACGTGCGGCCCATGGCGCGGGCCACCGACTCGCCGAGCGAGGTCTTTCCGACCCCGGGAGGCCCGACCAGGGCCAGCACCGCGCCGCCGCGGCGGCCGCCGACCAGCCCGAGCCCCTGGTCGGCCCGGCGCTTGCGGACGGCCAGGTACTCGACGATGCGCTCCTTCACGTCGGCCAGGCCGGCGTGGTCGGCGTCCAGCACCGCGCGGGCGCCGGCGATGTCGTAGGCGTCCTCGGTGCGCTCGTTCCAGGGCAGCTCCAGGACGGTGTCCAGCCAGGTGCGGATCCAGGAGCCCTCGGGCGACTGGTCGGAGGCGCGCTCCAGCTTGTCGACCTCCTTGAGCGCGGCCTCGCGGACGTTCGCCGGGAGGTCGGCGGCCTCGACCCGGGCGCGGTAGTCGCCCTCCTCGTCGGCCGGCTCGCCGTTCAGCTCGGCGAGCTCCTTGCGGACGGCCTCCAGCTGGCGGCGGAGCAGGAACTCCTTCTGCTGCTTGGCCACGCCCTCCTCGACGTCCTTGCGGATGGTGTCGTTGACCTCCTCCTCGGCGAGGTGGTCGCGCAGCAGGGTCAGCGCGTACTCCAGGCGGGCGATCTGGTCGGCCTCCAGGAGCACCTTGAGCTTCTGCTCCGCGGTGGCGAAGGGCGCGTAGCCGATGTTGTCGGCGAGCTCGCCGACGCCCTCGATCTGGGCGACCCGGTCCACGATCTGCCAGGCGCCGCGCTTGCGCAGCCACTGGGTGGACAGCGCCTTGTACTCCTTGACCAGCTCGGCGGCCCGGCCGGCCACCGGGGTGCCCACGGAGGACTCCCGGAACGGGGTGGTCTCCACCCAGAGGGCGGCGCCGGGGCCGGTGGTGCCGACGCCGATCCGGAGCCGGCGCACGGCGCGCACCAGCGCGACCGGCTGGCCGGCGGTGTTCGGGCCGTCGGCCAGCCGGCCGACCTGCTCCACGGCGGCCAGCGTGCCGGCCGCCGCGTACGAGCCGTCCACCCGCGGGACCAGCAGGACCTGCGGCTTGCCGCCGCCGGCGGCCGCGGCGCGGGCGGCCTCGACGGCGGCGCGCACCTCGGTGTCCTTCAGGTCCAGCGGGACCACCATGCCCGGCAGGACGACCTCGTCGTCGAGCGGCAGCACGGGCAGGGTGAGCGGTGTGGACATCGATGCCATGATCTCTCCCCAGTCAGTGAACTTGAGTCGACCTGACTAAGGCTTGGCGGGGGTCGGATGTTCCCGGGGTTCAGTTCGCCGTGAGCGAACACGATCCGGCCGGGAAGGCGGCGCGGGCGGGCCGCGGGCGGGCCGTCAAAAGCGCACCTGGGAAGCGTCCGTCGAATCTGGGGAATTCCTGGACGTGCCGAGGGAGCCCAGCCCCCCGAACCCCGGCGCATGAACGTCAGCACGCGAACGTCGGCACGTGAACGGCAGCGAGTGAATGGCAGCGCGTGAACGTCAGCGCGTGAATGCCCGCACGTGAATGCCGGTGCGCCGACCTCGGCGCGAACCTCGGCGCGCGAGCCTCAGCGCGCGGTCCGCACGCGCGCCCCGCCGCGCGCGGGCGCGGCGCCGACCGTCGCGGTGCGGGACCGGGGCGGGCGCCGTTCGATGCGCCGCAGCCAGCGCCAGAGCGCCACCCCGGTGAGCACCGCCGCCGGGTGCCCCACCGCGGTGACCACGTCCTTGTCGGAGGCGATCTGCTCGGCGATCATCAGCCCGGCGCCGCCCAGCGCGAGCAGCCGCCCGGGCCAGGAGAGCAGCCCGGCCACCGCGCCCAGGCAGGCGAGCACGCCGTAGCTGACCCCGATGTCCAGGTGGTCCATCGCCTCGGGCGCCATCCGCCCGGTCTCCACCGCGAGGATCACCACGCCCTGGGAGAGCAGCGTGGCCGCGACGTGCCCGGCCGCGAAGACCGCCGCCGCCCGGGCCGGCCCGACCTTGCGCTCCAGCGGCGCGAGGGTGAAGGCGAATCCCCACAGGTACGGCATCCACACCTCGCCGGCCACCCAGAACCCGCTCAGGACGAGGGCCCGGACGGGATGCTGGAGCAGGTTGTGGCCGTCCGAGCTGGAGGCCTCCTGCAGGCGCTGCACGAGTTCCGGGTCCGCGAGCCCGGCGAAGGTCGTGGTGGCTCCCACGACGGCGAGGTACCCGAGGGTGAAGGGGTTGCGCCGGGGTGTCGGCACGCGTTCCAGCAGCCACCGCACGACGCCGGTGCGCAGCCCGTACCGGAGCATCCCGTACGGCGCTCCCGCGGGCGCGCAGCCGTCGGCGTCCCGCCGCAGACCCGCCATGCCGCCTCCGCTCCGCACCCGTAGCCGCCGGCTCACTCCCCGTGCCCAACGTACCGGCACGCACCGCGGGTTCCGCCCGGACGGGTGTTGTCGTGGCCACGGTACGTCGAGGTTCTGGGAGGCAGCTGGGAAAAGCCCGTGAAGACCGCCGCCTCGGCGGAGCGCCGGATTCCCGACATTGGTCCAGACCTTGTTTCGATTGACGCGTCAGTAGGGCCTCTGACCGGCGACTTGGCGTCAACTCGACTGCATACGTACCGTTACGCAGTGAAAATTCGCCGGGTAAGGTATCGGCCCGTGCCCACTCGTGCAGTGGGTCAGCGGGCGGCCCGAACAGCCGGCCCACGGGCCGGAAACGTCCGGTCCACCTGCCGGAAAGCATCCGTTGTCCGTACGCTGCGAAGTGCGCGGGAGAAGTGGGCGGCCGACGAATCCGTCCTCGCCTCCCGATCGCGCGACGGGACGGCGGACCCGGCACAGTCCACGACGGAACAAGACTACGAGCGGAGCCCCGCCATCCCCACAGGTGGCCGGCCCGCAGCCCTGGGGGCGGTGGCGTGACCGTGACAGAAATTCAGCAGGACAACGTCAACACCGGCGGCACGGTGAGCAGCCAACGCAGAGTGCTGGTGGTGGAGGACGAGCCGACGATCGCCGAGTCGATCGCGGCCCGACTGGGCGCGGAGGGCTTCAAGGTCGCCGTGGCCCACGACGGCCCCGGCGCGGTCGACGGCTTCCACACCTGGCAGCCGGACCTCGTCGTCCTCGACATCATGCTGCCCGGCTTCGACGGCCTGGAGGTGTGCCGCCGGATCCAGGCGCAGCGCCCGGTGCCGGTGCTGATGCTGACCGCGCGCGACGACGAGACGGACCTGCTGGTCGGCCTCGGCGTCGGCGCGGACGACTACATGACGAAGCCGTTCTCGATGCGCGAACTGGCCGCCCGGGTCAACGTGCTGCTGCGCCGCGTCGAGCGCGCCCAGCAGGCCGCCCGCACGCCCGCGCTCGGCAGCCTGCGCTTCGGCGAGCTGGAGATCGACCACGTGCAGCGCCGGGTCCGGCTGGCCTCGGGCGACGTCCACCTGACGCCGACCGAGTTCGACCTGCTCGCCTGCCTGGCCGCCCAGCCGCGCGCGGTGCTCACCCGCGAGCAGCTGCTGGCCGAGGTCTGGGACTGGACGGACGCGTCCGGCACCCGCACGGTGGACAGCCACGTCAAGGCGCTGCGCCGGAAGATCGGCGCCAGCTGGATCCGCACCGTGCACGGCGTCGGGTACGCCCTGGAAGCCCCGCTCTCCTAGGCCGACCCCGGACGACGGGCCGCCGGGGGGCCCGTGTCCGGACGACGCCTGGCCACCACGCGGGGGACACACGCGGGGACCACAGGGAACCAATGACCTTTCCACAGCAACGCAACGGGGAATCCGACGGCGCGCGGCCGCAGCCGCTGGCCGTCCGTGCCGCCCACCGGGTCTGGGCCGACATCCGGCCGCTCGACCCGGTCCGCTCGATCAAGGGCAAGCTCGCCCTGCTGGTGATCGTCTCCGTGTTCCTGGCCACCGGGATGGTGGTCGTGGCGATCCGGTCCGAGACCCAGATCCGGATCATCATGGTCTTCTCCATGATCGCCTCGCTGCTCTTCATGCAGTTCCTCGCGCACGGGCTGACCGCCCCGCTGCGCGAGATGACGGACGCCGCCCGCGCGATGGCCTCCGGCGACTACAGCCGCCGGGTCGAGGTGAACTCGCGCGACGAGATCGGCGAACTCGCGGCCGCCTTCAACGGGATGGCCGCCGACCTGGAGGCCGCCGACCAGCACCGGCGCGAGCTGGTCGCCAACGTCTCGCACGAGCTGCGCACGCCGATCGCCGCGCTGCGCGCCGTCCTGGAGAACGTGGTCGACGGTGTCGTCCAGCCCAATCCGGCGACCCTGGGTGCGGCGCTGGAACAGACCGAGCGGCTCGGCCGCCTGGTCACCCACCTGCTCGACCTCTCCAAGATCGACGACGGCGTGGTCGACCTGGACGCGCGCCCCTTCGAGGTGCGCGAGTTCCTGGACGGCGTGCTGCGCGGGGTCACCGTGGACGGCGCGACGGCCGGCGGGGCCTTCTCCCGACGCGGGGACGTCCGGCTGGCCCTGGAGGTCAGCCCGGCCGGCCTGACCGGCGTCGCGGACCCGGAGCGGCTGCACCAGGTGGTCGCCAACCTGGTCGACAACGCCTGCAAGCACTCCCCGCCCGGCGGGACCGTGACGGTGCGCGCGCGGCCCGACGGCGAGAACGGCGCCCTGCTGCTGGAGGTCCAGGACGAGGGCCCGGGCATCCCCCTGGCCGACCGCACCCGGGTCTTCGAGCGGTTCAGCCGCAGCGGCACCGCGACCGCCGCCGGACCGGGCGCGGACGGCGGCACCGGTCTGGGCCTGGCCATCGCCCGCTGGGCGGTGGACCTGCACGGCGGGCGGATCGCGGTCGCCGAGTCGCCGCGCGGCTGCCGGATCGAGGTCCGCCTGCCCGGGCGACGGCCGGGCGACGGCCGGGACATTTGTCACAGATCCGACACAGACGCATACGAAGATCGTTAGCGGATTACTGTACGGGTTTGTCCGGTTTGATCCGGGTATCAGGCACCTTCGACGCCGATCGGTTCCCCGCAGATACGGCTTTCTAACGTACTTTTTCAGCCAAACTGCAGGTCAGGACTGTGATCTGGACGACGCCTGGCCCCCGGGGACTGCGCGATCATCGGTCAGGGGCGTAGCCTTAATCCCCGCTGTCCAAACATCCCAAAAGGAAGCGGAAGAGGGCGGTTGCCGCCGTGTCGCCACAGTCCCAAGAAACCCCCAACAGCTCGGCAAGCTCCACTGGCTTCGGCCCCAATGAGTGGCTCGTCGACGAGATCTACCAGCAGTACCTCCAGGACCCGAACTCGGTCGACCGAGCCTGGTGGGACTTTTTCGCCGACTACAAGCCCGGTACCGAGGTGACCCCAGTGACCCAGGCCGCGACCCAGGCCGGCCCCACGCCGACCCCTGCCGCTGCCCCCGCGCCCGCCGCTGCTGCTCCGGCCGCGCCCGCCACCGCCGCACCGGCCGCCCCGGCCGCTCCGGCCCCGGCTGCCGCCCCGCTCGCCGCCGCGCCCGCCGCGCCCCCGGCCCCGAAGGCCGCCGCCCCGGCCCCGGCCGCGCCCGCCGCCACCGCCGGCCCCGAGCTGGTCCAGCTGCGCGGCCCGGCGAAGGCCGTCGCCACCAACATGGACGCCTCGCTGGAGGTGCCGACCGCGACCTCGGTCCGCGCCGTGCCGGCGAAGCTGTTGATCGACAACCGCATCGTCATCAACAACCACCTGCAGCGCGCCCGCGGCGGCAAGGTCTCCTTCACCCACCTGATCGGTTACGCCCTGGTCCAGGCCATCAAGGCCGCCCCGGGCATGAACCACAGCTACAAGGTGGAGGACGGCAAGGCCTTCCTGGTCAAGCCGGAGCACGTCAACCTCGGCCTGGCCATCGACCTGGTCAAGCCCAACGGTGACCGCCAGCTGGTCGTCGCGGCCATCAAGAAGGCCGAGACCCTCGACTTCTTCGGCTTCTGGCAGGCCTACGAGGACATCGTCCGCCGGGCCCGCGCCAACAAGCTGACCATGGACGACTTCACCGGCGTCACGGTCTCGCTGACCAACCCCGGCGGCATCGGCACCGTGCACTCCGTGCCGCGCCTGATGCAGAACCAGGGCACCATCGTCGGCGTCGGCGCCATGGAGTACCCGGCCGAGTTCCAGGGCTCCGCCCCGGAGACCCTGTCCCGCCTGGGCGTCTCCAAGATCATGACGCTGACCTCGACCTACGACCACCGCGTCATCCAGGGCGCGGCGTCCGGCGAGTTCCTGCGCGAGATCCACCGCCTGCTGCTCGGCGAGAACGGCTTCTACGACGAGATCTTCGAGTCGCTGCGGATCCCGTACGAGCCGGTCCGCTGGGCCACCGACGTCGCCACCACCCACGACGACGAGGTCAACAAGACCGCGCGCGTCATGGAGCTGATCCACTCCTACCGGGTCCGCGGTCACCTGATGGCCGACACCGACCCGCTGGAGTACAAGCAGCGCAAGCACCCCGACCTGGACGTCACCACGCACGGCCTCACCCTGTGGGACCTGGAGCGCGAGTTCGCGGTCGGCGGCTTCGGCGGCCAGAAGATGATGAAGCTCCGCGACATCCTCGGCCTGCTGCGCAACACCTACTGCCGCACCGTCGGCATCGAGTACATGCACATCCAGGACCCGAAGCAGCGCAAGTGGCTGCAGGAGCGCCTGGAGAAGCCGTACTCCAAGCCCGAGCGCGAGGAGCAGCTGCGGATCCTCCGCCGCCTGAACTCGGCCGAGGCCTTCGAGACCTTCCTGCAGACCAAGTACGTCGGCCAGAAGCGCTTCTCGCTGGAGGGCGGTGAGTCGCTGATCGCGCTGCTGGACGCGACCATCGACGCCGCCGCCGAGCACCGCCTGGACGAGGCCGTCATCGGCATGGCCCACCGCGGCCGCCTGAACGTGCTGGCCAACATCGTCGGCAAGCCGTACGGCAAGATCTTCGGCGAGTTCGAGGGCAACCTCGACCCGAAGTCGATGCACGGCTCCGGCGACGTCAAGTACCACCTGGGCGCCGACGGCACCTTCACCGGCCTGGACGGCGAGACCATCAAGGTCTCGCTCGCCGCGAACCCCTCCCACCTGGAGGCCGTGGACCCGGTCGTCGAGGGCATCGCCCGCGCCAAGCAGGACATCCTGGACCAGGGCGGCACCACCTTCCCGGTGCTGCCGATCCAGATCCACGGCGACGCGGCCTTCGCCGGCCAGGGCGTCGTCGCGGAGACCCTGAACATGTCGCAGCTGCGCGGCTACCGCACCGGCGGCACCGTGCACGTCGTGGTGAACAACCAGGTCGGCTTCACCGCCGCCCCGGCGTCCTCGCGCTCCTCGATGTACTGCACCGACGTGGCCCGCATGATCGAGGCCCCGATCTTCCACGTGAACGGCGACGACCCGGAGGCCGTGGTCCGCGTCGCGCGGCTCGCCTTCGAGTTCCGTCAGGAGTTCCACAAGGACGTGGTGATCGACCTCATCTGCTACCGCCGCCGCGGGCACAACGAGGCCGACAACCCGTCGTTCACCCAGCCGCTGATGTACGACCTGATCGACAAGAAGCGCTCGGTGCGCAAGCTGTACACCGAGGGCCTGATCGGTCGCGGCGACATCACCATGGAAGAGGCGGAGCAGGCGCTCCAGGACTTCCAGGGCCAGCTGGAGAAGGTCTTCGCCGAGGTCCGCGACGCGGCCCAGGCGCCGGCCGACGCCACCGCGGGCAAGCCGGTCGCCGACTTCCCGGTCTCCATCCAGACCGGCATCTCCCAGGAGATGGTCAAGCGGATCGCCGCCTCCCAGGTGAACCACCCGGACTGGCTGACCGTCCACCCGCGTCTGCTGCCGCAGCTGCAGCGCCGCGCCGGCTCGGTCGAGGACAACACCATCGACTGGGCGATGGGCGAGACCCTCGCCATCGGCTCGCTGCTCATGGAGGGCCACCCGGTCCGCCTGGCCGGCCAGGACAGCCGCCGCGGCACCTTCGGCCAGCGGCACGCCGTCCTGATCGACCGCAAGACCGGCGAGGACTACACCCCGCTGCAGTACCTCACCGAGGACCAGGCCCGCTACACCGTCTACGACAGCCTGCTGTCGGAGTACGCGGCCATGGGCTTCGAGTACGGCTACTCGCTGACCCGCCCGAACGCGCTGGTCATGTGGGAGGCGCAGTTCGGCGACTTCGTCAACGGCGCGCAGACCATGGTGGACGAGTACATCGCCTCCGCCGAGCAGAAGTGGGGCCAGCACTCCGGCGTCACCCTGCTGCTGCCGCACGGCTACGAGGGCCAGGGCCCGGACCACTCGTCCGCCCGCCCGGAGCGCTTCCTCCAGCTGTGCGCGCAGAACAACATGACGGTCGCCATGCCGACCCTGCCGTCGAACTACTTCCACCTGCTGCGCTGGCAGGCGCACAACCCGCACCACAAGCCGCTGGTCGTCTTCACCCCGAAGTCGATGCTGCGTCTGAAGGCCGCGGCGAGTGCGACCGAGGAGTTCCTGTCCGGCTCGTTCCGCCCGGTCATCGGCGACGCCACCGTCGACCCGGCGCAGGTCCGCAAGGTGGTCATCACCGCCGGCAAGTTCTACTACGACCTGGAGGCGGCCCGCACCGAGCGCGGCGTCACCGACACCGCGATCGTCCGGGTCGAGCGGCTCTACCCGCTGCCGGTGGCCGAGCTCCAGGAGGAGCTGGCCCGCTACGGCGACAACGTCCAGTTCGTCTGGGCGCAGGAGGAGCCGGACAACCAGGGTGCCTGGCCGTTCATCGCGATGAACCTGGTCGACCACCTGCAGGTCGTCATCGGCCGCAGCGCCGGCGGCTCCCGCCTGCGCCGCGTCGCCCGCACGACGGCCTCGTCCCCGGCGGTCGGCTCGGCCAAGCGGCACGCCGCCGAGCAGCAGGCGCTGATCGAAGAGGTCTTCTCGCTCTGACGCCAGACGCTGCGGCGCCCTGAGGCGCCGAGGGCTCACCGGCCCCCGTCCTCCCACCCGGGAGGACGGGGGCCGCGTCGTTCTCCGCCGCCCGCTTTCCACCGCTCGTTCCCGGGAGAACCGTTTCACCGTCGAGCCATGTCAAGGTTCCAGCTCTGCAACCAAACCGGAACCGCCGTGCACGGACTCCTGACGGATCGATAGGTTATGCCTCGCCAGAAGGACGTCGGACGCCCGTCGTCGCGCCCGCCGCCCCGGCCGTACCGCCTCACCGCTCTCCCAGGGGGACCACCACATGACCGCCGACACGCCTCGGAACGCCGGAAAGCTCCCTCCGGTCTTCCAGCCGCTCCTGCCGGACGATCCCAAGGAGGTCGGCGGCTACCGGCTGTTCGCCCGGCTCGGCGCCGGCGGCATGGGCCGGGTCTACCTGTCGTACACCCCGGGCGGGCGCCCGGTCGCGCTCAAGGTGGTCCGCCCGGAGTTCGCCGAGGACGGCGAGTTCCGCCGCCGCTTCGCCCAGGAGGTCAGCAACGCCCAGCGGATCCACGGGCTCTACACCGCGCAGGTGATCGACTCCGGCGGGCTGGACAGCGACGCCCCCTGGCTGGTCACCGCGTACGTCCCGGGCCCGTCCCTGCAGCAGGTGGTGCGGGAGAACGGCGCGCTGCCGGTGCGCACCGTCCTGCTGCTGATGGGCGGCATCGCCGAGGCCCTGCAGGCGATCCACAGCGTCGAGGTGGTCCACCGCGACCTCAAGCCCGCCAACGTGCTGGTCGCCGGGGACGGCCCGCGGGTGATCGACTTCGGCATCGCCCGGGCCGCCGACGCCACCGCGCTGACCGGCACCGGCTACCGGATCGGCTCGCCCGCCTTCATGTCCCCCGAGCAGGCCCAGGGGCGCCCGGTCACCCCGGCCACCGACGTCTTCGCGCTCGGCGCCCTGGCCGCGTACGTGGCCGGCGGCACCGCGCCGTTCGGCGACGGCCCGGACACCGCGGTGCTCTACCGCGTGGTGCACGAGGAGGCCGACCTGTCGGCCGTCCCGGCCGACCTGCGCGAGCTGATCCAGCGCTGCCTGGCGAAGAGCCCGGAGGACCGCCCGACCCCCGCCGAGATCATCCAGGTCGCCCGCAACCACCCGGAGGTCGGCGGCCAGCTGCGGTTCGGCGACGACTGGCTGCCGCGCGAGGTCAACACCGAGATCACCCGCCGCTCCGACCTGCCCAAGACCCCGCCGACGCCGCTGCCGGCCGCGCCCGCCACCCCGCCGACCCCGGTGCCCGCGATGCCGGCGATGCCGGCCGCCGCCCCGGCCGCTCCCCCGCAGCCGCCCGTCGCGCCGACCCACCCCGTCGCCGCCCCGACCCACCCGACCCATCCGGCCACCGCGGTGCACCCGCAGCAGCCGCCCGTGACGCCCCCGCAGGGCTTCGCGCCGCCGCCGCTCGGCTCGTACGGCGCCCCGCAGCCGCCCACCGAGTCGCCGACCGCCCCGGTGCTGACCACCCCGCCGACCGTCCACCTGCAGCCCGAGCCGGCGTCGTACGACACCCCGCCGCCCGGCCCGGTGGTGACCGCCGACCCGCAGCCCGAGAAGGAGCCCGAGCCCAAGCGCAAGGGCGGGGTGTCCTGGAAGGTGCTGCTCACCGTCGCCCTGGTGATGGCGGTCGGCGGCACCGCGGGCGGCGTGGTGCTGATGAAGAAGCTGGACGACGGCAAGAAGAAGGACAGCGCGGCCGTCAGCAGCGGCCCGTCCACCCCCAACCCGGCGCCCGTCCAGACCGAGAGCTCCTCCCCCGGCCCGAGCAGCACGTACACCAACGCGCCGGTGACGGCCGCGCCCTCGAAGTCCCCCCAGGGCACCGTCTCGGCCCCGGCCCGGCCGACCGGCTACTCCCTGATGCTGGACAAGAAGTCGCTGGCGATCCCCGGGGCCGACTACTCCTCCGACTCCTACCGGATCGACCTGGACGCGGGCACCGTGGTGCCGCGCTCCAACGACATCAAGTGGGGCCTGGGGGTGAGCAACGTCGGCGGCGCCGGCAGCAAGGCCAACTCCTTCACCAGCTACGGCGACAACAAGTCGGACTTCGCGGTGATCACCGAACCGTCCGTCACCGCCGAGCAGTGCGCGGCCGCGATCGACTCCCGGCCGGACACCGACCTCTCGTACAACCGGGTCGCCCCGGGCCGCCTGCTCTGCGTGCGCGACCGGGTCACCCACAACATCGCCATCGCGGCGATCGACCAGGCCGACCCGACCACCGGTGCCGCCAAGGTCACCGTGAGCACCTGGCGGGCCAGCTGACCGGTCTATCCTGACCGGGTCAACCCCCATCGGACCGGAGCGAACCGTGTACTTCACCGACCGAGGCATCGAGGAGCTGCAGAACCGGCGCGGCGAGGAGGAGGTCAGCTTCGAGTGGCTGGCCGAGCGCCTGCGCGAGTTCGTCGACCTCAACCCGGACTTCGAGATCCCGGTCGAGCGGCTGGCCACCTGGCTGGCCCGGCTCGACGACGAGGACGACGAGTGACCCGGTGACGGCCTGCGAGAGGCCCGGGAGGCAACCGCCTCCCGGGCCTCTCGCGCGTCCGCGGACGGCCCCGGCCGGCGGCCCGTAGGGGAAGCCTCGGGGGCGGATCGGGGTCGGGATCGGGGTCGGGCACGCTTGACTCTCCCGGCACGCGATATATCGTCTTTAGAAGAGAACGCGATACATCGCGATCGGCAACGGGAGGCGGCAGAGATGAGCCAGTGGACGGTCGAGGGCCCCGAGAGGATCACCATCGACGACGCGGTCCGCGCGCTGCACGTGCGGATCATCGAGGGCACGGTGAACGTGGTGGCGGCCGAGGGCCCGGCCCGCCTGGAGGTCACCGAACTCCAGGGCGATCCCCTGCACGTGACCGTGGTGGACGGCGTCCTGACGGTCACCTACAAGGACATCAACAGCTGGGGCGAGTTCGGCGACTGGCTCAAGTCGGTCGGCTCGGTCAAGAGCTTCTTCGGCTCGCTCAAGCGCAAGCGGGTCGCCGGCATCACCCTGACCGTGCCGGCCGACACCGAGGTCAAGCTCGGCACGGTCTCCGCCGGCACCACCGTCTCCGGCGTCACCGGGCACGTCTCGGTGCAGAGCGCCAACGGCGACACCACCCTGGTCGGGCTGACCGGCCGCACCGACGCCAACACCGTCACCGGTGACGTGGACGCCCAGTCGGTCGGCGGCCAGCTCCGGGTCAACACCGTCTCCGGGCAGCTGACCGTCGTCGCCGGCACCGCCGACCGGGTCCAGGCCAACGCCGTCACCGGGGCCGTCACCCTGGACCTCGACGTCGACGGCGAGGCCGACGTCAAGGTCACCACCGTCAGCGGCCCGGTCGTGGTCCGGATCCCCTCCCGCGCCGACGCCAAGGTCGAGGCGGGCTCCACCAGCGGCGACATCTCCAGCAGCTTCGAGCAGCTCAAGCTCAGCGGCTCCTGGGGCGCCAAGAAGCTGTCCGGCCAGCTCGGCGAGGGCCGTGGCAAGCTCAACGTCACCACCGTCTCCGGCTCGGTCACCGTGCTGAGCCGCCCGGAGCCGGAGGACGACGGCCCGGCGAAGGAGCTCCCGGCCGGCTCCGGCAAGCCCGACTTCACCAAGGAGGCCTGAGATGACCCCTGTGTTCGGCCACGGCCGGCTCCGGCTCTACCTGCTGAAGCTGCTGGACGAAGCCCCGCGGCACGGCTACGAGGTGATCCGTCTGCTGGAGGAGCGCTTCCAGGGCCTGTACGCGCCCTCGGCCGGGACGGTCTACCCGCGGCTGGCCAAGCTGGAGCAGGAGGGCCTGGTCACCCACAGCACCGAGGGCGGCCGCAAGGTCTACCGGCTGACCGACGCCGGACGGGCCGAACTCGAAGCCCGGCAGGGTGAGTTGGACGAGCTGGAGCTGGAGATCCGGGACTCCGTGGCGCAGCTCGCCGGGGCGATCCGCGAGGACGTCCGGGACAGCGCCAAGGACCTGCGCGAGGAGCTGTGGAAGGCCGCCAAGCAGACGCCGCGGCCGGACCGCGCCGAGCGCGCCGAGCGCGCGGGCGACCCGTGGGCCGGCCCCTGGGGCGACAACGACTCCTGGCAGCGCGCCAAGGACGAGTTCGCCGAGTTCAAGCGGCAGGCCAAGGACCAGGCCAAGCGCGCCCGGGAGCAGGAGAAGGCGGCCAAGGCCAAGGCGAAGGCGGCCGAGGAGGAGGCCCGCCGGCTGCGCGAGCAGGCCAAGGCCTCGCGCACCGCCGCCCAGCAGGAGGCGCTGCGGATCAAGCGCCGGGTCGAGCAGCAGGTGCGCGAGCACGCCGCGAAGGGCGACTGGCCGACCGGGCTGGCCGAGGGCCTGGCCGAGCTGACCAAGGGCCTGTCCGGGCTGGCCGACGCGGCCCGCTGGGGCCACCCGTCGGACGAGCCCGCCCCGTCGGACGAGCGGATCACCGTCACCCGGATCGACCTGGACGAGGACGAGCCGGCCGCACCGGCCGACCTGCCCGCGTGGACGCGCACCGACCCGGCCGAGGACCCGGCCCGCGAGCTGGAACGGCTGCTCGACCGCTTCCGCGACCAGGTCCGCGACGCGGCCCGGGACGGCGGGGTGAGCGGGGACAAGCTGGCCGAGGCCCGCCGGGTGCTGGGCGCCGCGGGCGAGCGGCTGAAGCGGCTGCTCGGCTGACGGTCGCAGGGCAACCGTCCGGCCCGGCCGGACGAAAGGCCGGCCGGACCGGCCGGCCCGAACGAAGGATCGGGCCCGGTGCTCCCGCGCGGAGCGCCGGGCCCCCTCGCGTCAGGGGTTGAGGACGATCTTGCCGAAGACCTCGCCCTTGGCGAGCCGGGCGAAGCCGTCCCGGGCCTCGCTCAGCGGCAGCACCGAGTCGATCACCGGGCGGACGCCGGTGTTGGCGCAGAGCGCGAGCAGCCCGGCCAACTCCTCCTTGGTGCCCATGGTCGAGCCGACCACCTTGAGCTCCAGGAAGAAGATCCGGTTCAGCTCGGCGGCGCTCGGGTTGGGGCCGGAGGTGGCACCCGAGATGACGATGGTGCCGCCCGGACGCAGCGACTTCACCGAGTGCGACCAGGTCGCGGCGCCGACGGTCTCCATCACCGCGTCGACCCGCGCGGGCAGCCGGGCGCCGCTCTCGAAGGCCGCGTCCGCGCCGAGCTCCACGGCCCGGCGGCGCTTGGCCTCGTCCCGGCCGGTGACCCAGACCCGCAGCCCGGCCGCCTTGCCGAGGACGATCAGCGCGGTCGCCACGCCGCCGCCGGCCCCCTGCACCAGGACGGTGTCACCGGGCTTGACCCCGCCGTTGGTGAACAGCATCCGGTAGGCCGTCAGCCAGGCGGTGGGCAGGCAGGCGGCCTCCTCGAAGCTCAGCTCGGCGGGCTTGGGCAGCAGGTTCCAGGTGGGCACCGCCACCTGCTGGGCGAAGGTGCCCTGGTAGCGCTCGGTCAGGATGGAGCGCGGCTCGTTCGGGCCCACCCCGTGGCCGCTCTGGCCGATCACCGAGTGGATGACCACCTCGTTGCCGTTCTCGTCGACGCCCGCCGCGTCGCACCCGAGGATCATCGGCAGCTTCTCGGCCGGGAGGCCGACCCCGCGCAGCGACCACAGGTCGTGGTGGTTGAGGCTGGCGGCCTTGACCGTGACCACGCTCCACCCGGGGCGGGCCTGCGGCTCGGGGAGTTCGCCCAACTCCAGTCCGCTGAGCGGGTCGTCGGCATCGATACGTGCGGCGTAGGCAGCAAACATGATCCGGACGATAGCGGCGGACGACCGAGGCCGGGAACCACGCGTGGGTGTGACGCGCGTCCCGGCCTCGGCCGTGTACGGGATGTCCGGTCGGATCGTCGGACCGGATCGTCAGATCCGGGCGACGCCCTCCGCCCGGGCCGCCTCGGCGACGGCCTTGGTGACCGCCGGGGCGACCCGCTCGTCGAACGGCGAGGGGATGACCTTCTGCGGGGTCAGCTCGTCGGCGACCACGCCGGCCAGCGCCTTGGCGGCGGCCAGCTTCATGCCCTCGGTGATCCGGCTGGCCCGGACCTGCAGGGCACCGGCGAAGATGCCCGGGAAGGCCAGCACGTTGTTGATCTGGTTCGGGAAGTCGCTGCGGCCGGTGGCCACGACGGCCGCGTACTTGTGCGCGACCTCGGGGTGGATCTCCGGGGTCGGGTTGGCCATCGCGAAGACGAAGGCGCCCTCGGCCATGGTCGCGACGACCTCCTCCGGCACGGTGCCGCCGGAGACGCCGATGAACACGTCGGCGCCGGCCAGTGCGTCGGCCAGCGAGCCCTTGACGCCCGTGCGGTTGGTCAGCCCGGCGATCTCGGCCTTGACGTCGGTGAGGTCGCCGCGGCCCTCGTACACCACGCCCTTGCGGTCGCAGACCGCCACGTCGCCGATGCCGGCCGCCACCAGCATCTTGGCGATGGCGATGCCGGCCGCGCCCGCACCGGAGATGACGGCCCGCAGCGAGCCGATCTCACGGCCGGTCACCTTGGCCGCGTTCCACAGGGCGGCGGTGGTGACGATCGCGGTGCCGTGCTGGTCGTCGTGGAAGACCGGGATGTCCAGGGCCTCCTGGAGCCGGCGCTCGATCTCGAAGCAGCGGGGGGCGGAGATGTCCTCCAGGTTGACGCCGCCGAAGGAGGGCGCCAGCCGGACCACGGTCTCGACGATCTCGTCGACCTCGGTGCAGGCCAGCGCGATCGGCACCGCGTCCACGCCGCCGAACTGCTTGAACAGGATGGCCTTGCCCTCCATCACGGGCAGCGAGGCCTGCGGGCCGATGTCGCCGAGGCCCAGCACCGCGGTGCCGTCGGTGACCACCGCGACGGTGTTGGACTTCCAGGTGTAGTCGTTGACCAGCTCCGGCTGCTCGGCGATGGCCGTGCAGACGCGGGCGACACCGGGGGTGTAGGCGAGGGACAGGTCGTCCGCGTCGCGCACCGGGACGGTCGCCCGGATCTCCATCTTGCCGCCGCGGTGGAGCGCGAAAACCGCGTCGACCGGATCGTCGGTGTCCTGGGTGCTGCTGATGATCTCCGCTGCCACGATGACCTCTTCGTCATTGATCTGGCGAGGACGCGCGACCGACGGACAGGGCGACCCGTCCGGAAACCGGAAACCGGGTACGCCGAAGCGGACCCGGAACGGGGTCGGGGCGCTGCCGTCGGGCGGCGCCCTCGGATGAGGGTTTTATGGGGTCTTGTGTTGTCCGCGTTAGTGCTATCGGGCCGAGCCTAGGTCGGACGAAGGCACCGCACCTGTGCCTTTTCGTCCTCGTCACGTGCGGTTCATCGCCGCGCTGTCGCGTCACTGGGCCCGGCGTCGGAAGCGCCGGGCACCGGCGGCGGCAACGGCATGAGCGCACGCGCACCCGCAGGAGTGAACTCGGACGCAGGGGGAGTCGGCACTCCGGATACGGAGCCGCGTGAGGACTTCCGTTCCCGAGCACCCCGAGCCTGTCGGGGCCCGGCGGTCCGGTTCGAGCGTTCGGGGGTCACCCGGTACCGAATTCTGACACACCCGCCGCCGGGCCCGGCAGGGCGGGATGGCAGGATCGCGTGGCCGCCATTTCGCGCACACCACCGCGACACCGTGGCGGCCGCACGTCCCTCCCACAGGAGCAGCCCCTCATGCCTCACCTCCTCCCCTTCCGTCGTCCGGTGCTCGTCGGCGCCGTCCTGGCCACCGCCGGTGCCCTGCTGCTGACCGGCTGCGGAGGCAGCGGGCAGGCCGCCTCCGCGGACGACCCGGTCAAGGACGTCCGGGACAAGCTGCCCGCCGCCCAGCGCTCCGCCGGGGTGCTGCGCATCGGCATGGACGTCAACTACGCCCCGGTGGAGTTCCGCGGCCCGGACGGCAAGCCGGCCGGTCTCGACCCGGAGATCGCCACCGCGCTGGGCAAGATCCTCGACGTGCGGATCGAGTTCGTGGACACCACGTTCGCCAAGCTGATACCGAACCTGCAGTCCAAGCAGTACGACGTGGCGATGTCCGCGATCAGCGACATCCGCCAGCGCCGCGACGGCCTGGACGACAGCGGCAAGCAGGCGAACCCCGGCGTGGACTTCGTGGACTACTTCATCGCCGGCACCTCGATCGTCGTCCCGAAGGGCAACCCCAAGGGGATCAAGACCCTGGACGACCTGTGCGGCAAGACCATCGCGCTCCAGCAGGGCACCACCCAGGACGAGATCGCCACCCGGCAGGTCGGGGTCTGCGCCCGCACCGGCCGCCAGCTGACCACGCACAAGCTGGACAGCGACGCCAAGGCGCTGGCCGAGGTCGCCTCCGGCGCCGCCCAGGCCGGGCTGAACGACTTCCCGGTGGCCGCCTACGCGGCGAAGACCACCGACGGCGGCAACCGCTACGAGGTGACCGGCGGGCAGTCCACCTCCAACCCGTACGGGATCGCGGTGCGCAAGACCGACACCCAGCTGCGCGACGCGATGGCCAAGGCGGTCGACCAGCTGATCCGCAGCGGCGAGTACGACAAGATCCTCGCCAAGTGGAGCGTCAGCGCGGGTGCGGCGCAGAACGCCGTAGTCAACGGGGGTATCTGAGCGGACGGGCGGCGGGCCTCCGGGCAGAGCACAGAGGGATCTGCATACTTATGCGGAGGGTGACAGGGGCCAGGAATAGGTCCGAATAGCGGACGGTGTGACCCCTCGTTATCCGATTTTGATCTGGATGAGGGTCACCTGACCGTCCTCAGATGGCAGGATTCCCCCCATCTCGGATCGAGCCGGCCACTGGTCGAGGCGGTTCGGTCAACGTCCACCTCGGCGGAGGGTGGCGGATGCAGTAACCCGTTCAACCCTGGGCGGTCCCAGCGTCCAGGCACTGCAAAACCCGGCCTGCACGTACGACGACGTACGACGCACACCCGTACGGCGCCGTACGGCTCGCAACCCCGGTGCGCCGCTCCCGCGGCGCGCTCCGCCCGACCTTCTCTCCCAGGAGGAGATCCCCCTCATGACCGCCCGTACCAAGCGCAACCGGCTCTTCGCGGCCGGTGTGGTCGCCGCCTCGGTCTCCCTCGTGCTGACCGGTTGCAGCAGCAGCAAGTCGTCGTCCAGCTCGCCCTCCGGCGGCGTGAACGCGTCCGCCACGATCCCGGCGGTCGCCGCCGACCCGGCGCTCGCCGCCCAGGTGCCGGCCGACGTCAAGTCGACCGGCAAGATCGTCGTGGCCGCCGACGCCTCGTACGCGCCCAACGAGTTCCAGGACGCCCAGAACAAGATCATCGGCATGGACGTGGACCTGGCCAACGCCATCGGCCAGAAGCTGGGCCTCCAGGTCGAGGTCCAGAACTCGCCGTTCACCGCGATCATCCCGGGCATCCAGGCCAACAAGTTCCAGCTGGGCATGAGCTCCTTCACGGACAACAAGGAGCGCGAGGCCACCGTCGACATGGTGACCTACTTCTCCGCGGGCACCAGCGCGGCGGTCAAGAAGGGCAACCCCGACAAGATCGACCCGAACGACCTCTGCGGCAAGAAGGTCGCCGTCCAGACCGGCACCACCCAGGCCGACCAGATCAAGGACGTCATCAACCCGGCGTGCGTCAAGGCCGGCAAGCCCCCCATCCCCAACGACGGCGACAAGTTCGACCTGCAGACCGACGTGACCACCGCGCTGGTCTCCGGCCGCGACCAGGTCATGCTGGCCGACTCTCCGGTCGTCGACTACGCCCTCAAGCAGACCAACGGCCAGCTCGAACAGCTCGGCACCGTCGAGGGCAAGGCCCCGTACGGCGTGGTCCTGGCCAAGGGCTCCCCGCTCGCCGCGCCCGTCCAGGGTGCCGTCCAGTCACTGATCGACGACGGCACCTACAAGGCGATCCTTGAGAAGTGGGGCGTCCAGGCGGGCGCGATCGACAAGTCCGTGACCAACGGCGCCACCAGCTGACCCCCCGCCAGTTCCCCACCCCCTGAGGCCACTGTGAACCATTCCGATCAGGGGGAGGCGCACCCGGGACGGCCCGAAACCCTCAAGGCCGTCCCGGTCCGCCACCCCGGCCGGTGGGCCGGAGCCGTCGTCGTCGCGGTCCTCGCGGCGATGCTGCTCCACGCCCTGATCTTCAATCCCGCGTTCCAGTGGGATGTCGTCAACACCTACCTCTTCGATTCCAGCATCGTGCACGGCCTCGGTGTGACCCTGGAACTCACCGCGCTGTCCATGATCATGGGCGTGGCCGGCGGCATCATCCTCGCGGTGATGCGGCTGTCGCCGAACCCGCTGCTGTCCGGCACCGCGTGGTTCTACATCTGGGTCTTCCGCGGCACCCCCGTGCTGGTCCAGCTGGTGTTCTGGAACTTCATGGGCGCGCTGTGGCCCAAGCTGTCGATCGGCATCCCGTTCGGCCCCGAGTTCTGGTCCGAGTCGACCAACACGCTGATCCCGGTGTTCACGGCGGCACTGCTCGGCCTCGGCCTGAACGAGGCCGCGTACATGGCGGAGATCGTCCGCGGCGGCATCCAGTCGGTGGACGAGGGGCAGACCGAGGCGGCCCACGCCCTCGGCATGAGCCGCTTCGCGACCATGCGCCGGATCATCCTGCCGCAGGCCATGCGGGTGATCATCCCGCCGACCGGCAACGAGACCATCTCGATGCTCAAGACCACCTCGCTGGTCAGCGTCATCGCGCTGGAGGAGCTGTTCCGGGCCGGGCAGAACATCTACTCGCGCACCTTCCAGACCATCCCGCTGCTGATCACCGTCAGCCTCTGGTACCTCTTCCTCACCTCCGTGCTGACCATCGGGCAGTACTACGTCGAGCGGTACTACGCTCGGGGTACCACCAGGACCCTGCCGCCGACCCCGATGCAGCGGGTCCGCAGGATGTTCGCCGGCAAGCCGACCCCGAAGGCCGACCACGACGTGGTTCCGGGGCTTGAGGGAGGTGGTCACGTATGACCGATCTGACCAAGACGCCCACGGACTCCGTGCCGGGCGAGCCGATGGTCAGGGCCGAGGGCGTGCGCAAGTCGTACGGCCTGGTCGAGGTGCTCAAGGGCATCGACCTGGAGGTCAGGCCCCGCGAGGTGTTCTGCCTGATCGGCCCGTCCGGCTCCGGCAAGTCGACCTTCCTGCGGTGCATCAACCACCTGGAGAAGATCAACGGCGGCCTGCTGTCGGTGGACGGCGAACTGGTCGGCTACCGGCGCAAGGGCGACAGGCTCTACGAGCTGAGGGACCGCGAGGTCGCTCTCAAGCGGCGCGACATCGGCATGGTCTTCCAGCGCTTCAACCTGTTCCCGCACATGACCGCC
Organism: Kitasatospora sp. NPDC101447; assembly: GCF_044767225.1. Taxonomy (NCBI): domain Bacteria; kingdom Bacillati; phylum Actinomycetota; class Actinomycetes; order Kitasatosporales; family Streptomycetaceae; genus Kitasatospora; species Kitasatospora sp. NPDC101447. The sequence continues at coordinate 231,833 of NZ_JBIWNL010000004.1, read as the reverse complement.
ATAGAGAACGTCATCGAGGCGCCGGTGCAGGTCAAGGGCGAGTCCAAGGCCGACGCGCGCGAGCGCGGCATGGCCCTGCTGGAGCGGGTGGGGCTCTCCGACAAGGCGAAGAGCTACCCCTCGCAGCTCTCCGGCGGCCAGCAGCAGCGCGTCGCGATCGCCCGCGCGCTGGCCATGAAGCCCAAGCTGATGCTCTTCGACGAGCCCACCTCGGCGCTCGACCCGGAGCTGGTCGGCGAGGTGCTGGACGTCATGCGCGGCCTGGCCGAGGAGGGGATGACGATGATCGTCGTCACCCACGAGATGGGCTTCGCCCGCGAGGTCGGCGACGCGCTGGTGTTCATGGACGGCGGTGTGGTGGTCGAGTCCGGCAACCCCCGCGAGGTCCTCACGAACCCGCAGCACGAACGCACCAGGTCGTTCCTCTCCAAGGTGCTCTGAGCCCATCCCGTCGGGGGGGGGGGGGGGGGGGGGGGCGGCCGGGGGGGCGGGGGGGGGGGCCGCGCGCTCGGCCCCCCGCCACGCAGCCGAGCCAGCCGAGCGGCAGTACGCGAGAGACCGC